>DATKYN010000196.1:0-4733 GCA_035528435.1 Burkholderiales bacterium | reverse complement strand
TTTTTGCAATGCAGTCTATCGACCACCTGATCTGCTATGGCAAGCGTATGGCCGCCCGCCGCCTTGGGATCGAGCGGGTGTTCGATCGCTCACCCGGCATGTTGCCGACCAGTTTCGGCAACGATTGCGCCTGCAGTTACGCAGACGCATTGGGTCGGTTTGTCGGCATTGAAGGCGGGGATCAGTAACCGCCGCGGGCAACTTGCCTGGGGCTGATCAGTCTTCCCCGGAGCGCGAATGCGCCGGCTTGAAAACAGTTGCCTGGTCCAGATACTTGTCACGCATTCTGCGTCCCGGGATTCTTTCCGAGATTAGAGCTTTTCTTTGGCTGCCCTGGCGGCTGAGGGCATCGACGTGGCCGGCCCAGTTCGGGTTGTCGTTTATCGCAAGTTCATCGTCGATGGTTTGCCGGGTCATTGCGAACTCCTGTAGTTGGTTGTTTTGCCGAGAAGTTGTTGCCTGGTCGTGGCGATGTTGACAGCGATCGGCGAGTTCCGTTTTGCAGGAAAGACGTGATTGCTTGTACCACGGGGCTTCGGTATGGCGCTGTCCGCAATATGTGACAGTGAGGCAAGTTTCCAATGAGAGCCATCTTCTGTCGCCTTCCGCTCATGCTCGCCGGTCGCAAACCTGGCGAGGTTGTCAGACGCCGGGATGATGGCGTCGGGGTTGGGCTGCTTGTCCGCCAATCTTCTGGAGAGGGGGTCAGTTCGGCAAAGTGCTCTGGGAGGGCAAAAAAGAAGGGGCCATGCGGCCCCTTCAAGCTTTCTCTTTAGGGGGAGGAGAAAAAGAGAAGATCAATTAACGCGATACACCGGTTTGCCCCGCTTCATAATGAATCGAAACACGACCCGGGGAAAAATGATGCGCTGCGTCATCAACGGGATCAACTGTAAACCTATGCGGCCATATTGATAATTCGGTTAAATGGAATATTATTCATGCTTGGAAGCGCATAAATAGGACGTGTTTTGGACCGATTTCATCTGATGAAGCTTTTCGTAAGGATAGTCGAGTCTGGCAGCTTTTCCGCAGTTGCGCGTGAGCTCGGCATGATCCAGCCAACGGTCAGTAAACAGATGACCGTTCTCGAAGAACAACTCGGGGTGCGGTTGCTGAACCGCACCACGCGGAGGTTGTCCCTCACTGAAGCCGGGCGCGAATATTACGAGCGTTGCCAGCGCATTCTGGATGAAGTCCAGGAGATGGAAACCGAAGTATCCGGCCTGCAGAACCGGCCCACCGGAACGTTGCGAGTCAATGCCCCGGTCGCCTTCGGACACTTACATATGATGCCGCTACTGCTTGCCTTCCAGCGCAAGTACCCCGGACTTGCTATTGAACTTTCGCTGGACGATCGTTACGTGGACCTGGTGCAGGAGGGTATCGACGTGGCAATTCGTTTCGGAGAACTGGGTGACTCACAACTGGTTGCGCGACACGTCGGCAGCAGTGCGCGCGTATGTGTTGCCTCGCCAGCGTACCTCGCATCTCGTGGCATACCGAAAGAACCGGTTGACCTGAAACATCACAACTGCATCACCTATACCTACCTTTTTTCCAATGATTGGCCATTTGAAAGCCATGACGGATTGCAGTCGATCAAGGTGGGAGGGGACTTTCGCGCAAACAGCGGTATGACCATATGCGCGGCAGCCCTTGAGGGGATAGGTATTGCCAGTATTCCGGCCTTTCTCGTTCGCGAGGACATCGAAACCGGCCGGCTGGTGCAGGTTCTGACCCAGTTTTCACCGGCACCGATTCGCATCAGCGCGGTCTATCCTTCGGCGCGGCTTCTGTCGCGCAAGGTAAAGCTGTTTGTTGAATTCATGCAGGGCGAATTTCTGAAGATTCCGTTGTTGCATCCGCGCAGCCCGTCGCGCCCGGTGCCGCGAATACGCTCCAAGCCTGGCGTGGCCGTTCCGGCAAAAGAATAGGCATGTGCGGACACACGAGCTCAAGATGCCAGATTATGGTGGAAGCGGCGTTTTTGACGCGATCTCCAATTTACGCGTGCAGCCGACGAAGAGCTTGCCTAAAATACGCGCCGTGAAGTTGAACCCAACCAGATTGCGCGCCGTCGAGTCAGTTTCGGCCGCGCTGTCTCCGACTTTTGTCGCCATCGAGCGGGCTTCCTCCGCTCGTAGTTATTTCCCTATTTGCCTGACCATTCGGCGAGACGCATTGCGTGCCGATTGGATTTGCGGCTTTCGTGCCAACTATCCATGACCAAGAAAAACGACTCCTACACTGCTGAAGACATTGAAATACTGGAAGACCTGTCGCCGATTCTGCATCGTCCCGGCATGTATACCGACCCGGTCAACCCAAACCACGCACTGGTGGAGATCATCGACAATGCATCTGACGAGGGCCTCGCCGGATTTGCGAAGAATGTAGCGGTGACCATGTATGAAGACGGATCAGCGGAGGTCATTGACGATGGCCGCGGTATTCCGGTCGATATGCACCCGCGCAAGAAGGTTCCCGCCGTTCAGGTCATCTTTACGACTCTGCACTCGGGTGGCAAGTTTCGCAAAACCGACCAGGATGCTGCTTACCGTATTGCCGGCGGTCTGCATGGTGTTGGCGTGTGCGTCAGTAATGCGTTGTCCACGCGCCTGGAAGTCGATGTCAAGCGCAACGCCACCCTCTACTCGCTGGTGTTTGGCCCCAATGGCAAGGTCAAGCAGCCGCTAAAGAAGGCTGGCAAGGCTGGTCCCCGGGAGTCGGGCACAAGGGTGCGTTTCTGGCCCGATCCGAAGTATTTTGATTCCGCCAAATTTGCTGCAACGGATCTTGCGCTGCTGTTGCGGGCCAAGGCAATGTTGCTGCCCGGTGTGAAGTTCACGCTCGGAATTGAAAAAAACAAAAAGATCGAACAGCAGACCTGGCATTTTCCCGATGGCATCAAAGGATACTTCGCTACTGCGATCGCAGGAAACGAACCGGTCTCGGATACGTTTCTGGGTGAGCGCTACATCAATGCGCAGTCCGAATCGGACAGCTTTGCCGAGGGCGAGGGTGCCATGTGGGCGATTAGCTGGACCCCTGACGGCGACGTCGTGAATGAATCCTATGTCAACATGATTCCGACGCGCCAGGGTGGTACGCATGTGTCGGGTCTTCGCGAAGGTGTATATCAGGCCATCAAGAGCTTCATTGACCATCACGCCATGGGGCAGCGCGGACTGAAGGTGGTGCCGGAAGACGTCTGGTCCCGTGCCAATTACGTGCTTGCCTGCAAGATGCTCGACCCGCAGTTCAAGGGCCAGGTCAAGAACGAACTCATTTCGCGCGATGCGGTGAAGCTGGTGTCGCAAATGGTTCGTGACCCGATCGAGTTGTGGCTAAACCAGCACGCTGACGAGGGTAAGCGGATTGCCGAGCTCGTTATTCGCCAGGCAATGAACCGCACTCGCGCCGCGCAGAAAGTCGAACGGCGCAAAACATCGGGTGTGGCACTGCTTCCGGGCAAACTCACCGACTGCGCTTCCGATGACCCGGAGCGCAATGAACTGTTTATTGTCGAGGGAGATTCGGCCGGCGGTTCCGCCAAAGCGGCGCGCGACAAGGAATTTCAGGCCATTCTCCCGCTCAAGGGAAAACCCAAGAATACCTGGCAGGATTCGGCTGACTCGTTGTATTCGAACAAGGAAATCGAGGCGATAGCACTCGCCATAGGCGTCGACCATCATGCGCGTGATGCCGTTGTCGATCTGTCGGGCCTGCGTTACAGGCGGATCAACATTCTCGCGGACGCCGATGTCGATGGGGCCCACATCCAGGTTTTGTTACTAGCTCTGTTTTTCCGTCATTTCCCGAGATTGATTTCCGACGGCCACGTGTTCGTTGCACAACCGCCGTTGTTCCGTATCGACGTGCCGGCGCATGGCAAGAACAAGCCGGCCCGCAAGCTCTACGCTCTGGATGAGCAGGAGTTGAGCATGCTGGAGGCGAAACTGGTCGACGAAGGTGTGCGCGAAGACGCATGGACCGTCAGCCGCTTCAAAGGGCTTGGTGAGATGAGTCCGGAGCAACTTTGGGAAACGACCCTCAATCCGGATACGCGGCGGGTGTTGCAGGTCTCCGTTGCTGACAACGCCGATCAATCCCAGGAAATTTTTAACATGATGATGGCGCGAGAGAATGCGTCGCAGCGACGCGAGTGGATGGAGACCTACGGCAATCTGGTGGAAGCGGATATTTCATGACGGTGATATACACATGGCGATGAGGATAAGAAGCGCCGCTCGCGCGTTGTCTGCGAGTTTGCTCGCCGGGCTGCTGCTTGTCGTGCTGTTTCCAACAGTATCCGCGCTGGCTGAAATGCCCGGTAAAGTCGTTGAATACGGCGTCTACTCGAAGAATCACAAGCTGCTGAAAAAAACGGCCACGATACCGAATGGCGAAGCGGTGCGCTTCGGATTCTGTTTCGAGGCGTTCGTTGATTTTTTCGATGATGACAGCTACATGCTGGTCGAGTCGCTCTCGCATCCGCCGCTCGGGGGAGGTCAGGGCATTGAGAACAGCGGGTACAGCGTGCCGCGGATGTTCAAGATTCGCGACGGCACCGCTTACGGTTGTTCCGGCTATCGTGCCCGCGACGCGGCTGACCTGCGCCCCGGCGTTTGGCGTTTCGTTATAAGCGATGGCCCCGACGAGCTCGTGGTGCAGGAATTCGAAATCAAGTAACAGGTTGGGGCGTTTTTCTGGCGCCAATGGCGAGATCG
>DATKYN010000195.1:0-3649 GCA_035528435.1 Burkholderiales bacterium | reverse complement strand
GCTGGTGTGGCGTATGCGCACGCGCCCAAGCACCTGGCAGCTGGCGTTGACCGTGGCCAGCGTCGGCACCGCCGTGAGTTGGTATCTCACCGCCGTCTCGATTTTCGTTCTCGAAGCCACTTGCAACTACTGCCTCGTCTCTTTCGGAATCATGAATGCGATTCTGTTGCTGTTACTGGTGCGCAGGCCGGCGCACATGGCGGAGCACGCGTGGGCGAAATCACTGCCGGTGCCGGTTGGCTCAGCCGCCATGGTGGTTTTTTTGTTATTCATGCATTTCGGTGGCTTCTTCCACCCTGCCGCGGGGCCCGAGAAGCCGTACCTGAAAGCCCTTGCCACGCATCTGAGCGATTCCGATGCGCGATTTTATGGCGCGTACTGGTGTCCAACCTGCCAGAAGCAAAAAGAAATGTTCGAGGCTTCCGCCCATCGATTGCCGTACGTGGAGTGCACTCCCAACGGCCGCACTGGCGGGCTCGACTTCGCTTGCGTCGCGAACGATGTGAAAGACTACCCGACCTGGGTTATAAACGGCCGCCGCCTCGTCGGGCTGGTTTCTGTTGAAAAGCTTGCGACACTCTCGCGCTTCGAGTGGTCGCCCGAGGAAACACCTGAACAATGACCGGGCATTTTCGCAACCTAAAGGGCTCCATCTCTTCTAAACTTTTCTAACTGTCTAGTTGGTGCGGATGCCATATTGCAAGACCTGACTCCCGCGCCCTTGCGTAACGACCGATTAAAGGACGCGTCATCGTGAACCCGTGCACCTCCCCCTGCAGCAGCACATTAGTCATTGCACTGCCATTCTCAAGCGAAGTATCGAGAACCTCGCGCGCACCATCCGGGCTTCAAGCCGCGCAGTAAAAGTGCGGTTATCCCGCGTCGCAATTCCCGGTCTGGTCGCAGCGGCCTGCGCAATCGGCATCGTCCATGCAGCCACGACCGCTTCTGGAACGAAATCCGAGACGGACGATCACAAAGCAAGGGGCACGGCTCACGATTATTCCTCGTGGGCAGCAGACCCCACGGCTGCCGGCCCGGACTTGCCCCCGGTCGGGCGTTCGCTGTTCGACTTTGTCTTTACCGAAACCGAAGGCAACACCCGGGAATACCAGCTGCCTTTTCCATTCTCCGCATTGATCGACCGGATTCGCACACACCTGGACCATCGGCAGATCATGGGCGGGACTCGGGTGGCAATCATCCCGATCGGACGCTCGCTGCAGCGCGTGGCAGCGGCCCCGGAGTTCTTTGAATCTCCGCGGACCGTTCTCGCCGTCATCGGTGAGCCGAGCACGGATGCGCAAAATGCCGGCATGCTGCTAAAAGATCGTCTCTACATTGCATACGTCGAGAAGACCAGCAGCCTCGAGGTCATCAGTTATAACGAAGCGGCGGGACGCTTCGAATTCCAGCTTGTAAAGGACTATCGTGCCGGCGCACAGCCCAAAGTCTTTTATGCGGATCGGGCGATCTGCATCTCCTGCCACCAGAATCACGCACCGATCTTCTCGCGGCCGATGTGGCGCGAGACCAATGCGAACGGACAAGTAGCTGACATGCTGCGCGCGGCTGGAACCGATATGCGCCTCAGCACGCAAGCTAACAATGGCTTCCCCGATGAAATCGAGAGGGCCGCGATACGGGCCACCGACCTGGTGATGTTACAAACCGTATGGCAAGGCGGTTGCGCGGATGAACGCGATCCGTCGCAATCGCGGCGCTGCCGGGCAGCCGCATTCGCCGCCGTTTTGCAGTACGGCCTTTCCGGCAGGCGCGGTTTTGATTCGGACGCACCGCACTATCGCGACGACTTCGTCGAGACGCTCAGTCGAAACTGGTCTGTCAAATGGCCACAGGGCCTGCGTATCGCACGATCGAGTATTGCCGATCGCAACCCGATTGAGGCCGGCAATTCGGAGGGAGCCGATTTTGACTGGAAAGCCGCGGCACATATCCCGCCGAACCTCGATCCCCTCACGCCCCGACCGCCACAAGAGACCGTGCGAGTTGCAGGCTCCAAAGATACATCCAGAATCATTTACGGATGGACCAATAGCTTTACGACAGGCGATTTCCACACGCTGGATAGCCTTCTTGTGCAGCGCGCTGCCGAGACAGGCGCACAGAGCACCGCGTATGGCGCGCAGTGCACGGCCAGGCGAGATTCTTCTGGCTCCCAGCTCAAACTGCGATGCACGAAGGACCCGGCTGCCGAGCATTCCGTATCTCTCACCGGCCATGTTGAAGACAGCGGCAAAGGCCGCCTAGAGCGGCTGAATTTCGGACCGGCCGGCAAACTACGGAGTATCGACCTCAACGTCGATCCCGTGCAATCGACCAACGGGGGGTACGTGCTGCACGCTGTCCCGGAGAAAGCCCCACTCACAACGAGACTCCCGGATGGTCGCCGACTCACAGGCGTGAAGGTCCGCTGGAGTGCCGATGCGGCGCAAGATAACGCAGCACAGTCGATCGACGCCCGGTTCGAAGCCATTTTTGTCGATGACTTCACACTCGTGCATCAAGCCATCGAGCGGATGCTCGAACAAAACCCAGAATTGTTCGACGGCGTGCCGCTGATGCGCGCCAGGCTAATGCCGGCTCTCCTTCGAGAGCTGGCATCACCGGAGCAATCCGCGTCTGAACACACCGGACACGAAAACTCCTGGTGCTGCATCGATGACACTGGAATGCCATCGGCGACGCGCGACGCTCCGGAGATCGACACCGCTGCGGTGACAAACGAGAAGCTGCGGCCCTTTTTTCGCTATTGCGCAACCTGCCACCTCACTGCCGAGCAATTTCCGCCGAACTTTCTGTCCGGAAAGGCAAGTCAGGTCGTGGAGAACTTGCGCCGCTGTGCGCCGCGCATGCTGGTGCGGTTGTCGGCCTGGCGTACGCCAGCACAGCAGCGCGTGAAATCACCCATGCCACCCGCAACCGCCTTGCCAGCGTTGGGAACGACCGCACAGCAATGGGCGAGCAGCGAGGACTTCGAGCAACTGCGTGCTTACGTGGAACACCTGGCGCGGGAGACGGACCAACCATCCGAAGTGTCCACGACTGCAGACGAAACTTATGAGGGACTACCCTCTTGTCTTCTACCTTCGCACTGAAGTCGTTGCCGTAAAGGAGGCCTGGCTGGCCCCATTCATTCAAGGCTTCTGGTCAGCTACCCATCGCACTCAAACTTCCTGCGAAGGGTGTTTTTCGTCACCTTTCCTGCGCCATTTCACGGCAAGGCCGACACATGTTCAATCCGTTTGGACACCTTGGTACCGGAGCGCCTTTTTCTGACGACGTCCTTGATCTCTTCGCTGTGCAATGTCGCGCCCTCTTTCGCGATGTTTGCAGCAAGAACAATCTCCCTCCACTTCTTGTCGGGGATGCCAATTACTGGAAAATCCGCGACGCCCGGATGCACGAGAGTCGCGTTTTCCATTTCGGCCGGACAAACCCAGACGGCGAATGAAAAAGCCAAACGGCGTCTGATTGTTTTCTCGGGGCTACCGCAAAGAGAGAAACAATGATTTGCCCGACATTACCCTTTCGACCACAAGCGGGCATTCGTCATCCAAATATGCCACCATTACGCCTCGACATTTATTAACAGTCCGCCGCCTGTATCGATGGCATCGAGCCTTAT
>DATKYN010000194.1:0-12574 GCA_035528435.1 Burkholderiales bacterium | reverse complement strand
ATAACCCTTCTTCTCACCACCAAACTTCGTCGACAGCACCGATGTGATCGCCGCCGTCAGCGTCGTCTTGCCATGGTCAACGTGGCCAATCGTGCCTACGTTTACGTGCGGCTTGGTCCGCTCAAACTTTCCCTTTGCCATTTCTTACCTCTGTCTGTAGTTTCCAGCTGCTGCCTGATTCACGAATCGTGTGGTGCCCATGGCGCGGATTGAACGCGCGGCCTCTCCCTTACCAAGGGAGTGCTCTACCACTGAGCTACATGGGCGGCGTCAGTATTGAACGCGAAACCTGGAGCGGGTGAAGGGAATCGAACCCTCGTCATAAGCTTGGAAGGCTTCTGCTCTACCATTGAGCTACACCCGCCTTGAGAACCCCGGACTTTCCCTTGACCCAAATCATTCGACGCGCCGAGGCCGCCCGCAAAGCCCATCGAAACCCAATTGCCCCCGAAACCTTAACTAACTGATTTGTTTGGTGGAGGGGGAAGGATTCGAACCTTCGAAGGCTGAGCCAACAGATTTACAGTCTGCCCCCTTTGACCGCTCGGGAACCCCTCCGAACGAAGGCGCGGATTATGGATAATTAACTGCACTGTGTCAAACGCTTGCGGCCGTAATTGAGTACCCGGTGCGGGGCGGCCTGCAATCTAGAGAGCAGGGTTGGGATAACGCTGATGGATAGCGTCGATTTCGTCCAGAATCGGGCGGGCAAGTTCAACATCGACCACATCGATATTTTCCCGCAGTTGTTCCTGAGTCGTGGCGCCGATAATAGTACTGGCGACAAACCAGCGACTTCGCACGAATGCCAGGGCCAGCGCAGCAGGACTCAATCCATTGCGACGGGCCAATTGTGCGTAAGCAGCTGCTGCCGGCACCACATTCGGCTTGTCGTAACGCTGCCCGAACGGCGGGAATAGGGTCAGCCGGGCTCCTTCCGGCCTGGCACCCTCAAGGTACTTGCCGGTCAGGTGGCCGAAACCGAGTGGGCTGTATGGAATCAGCGGAATACCCTCCCGGCGCGTGACCTCGGAGAGGCCCGGCTCATAACTTCGATTGAGCAAACTGTAGGCATTCTGGATCGAAGCGGCCACCGGCAAATTTCTCTCCCGCGCGATGCGCAGGAACTCCATCACGCCCCAGGGGCTTTCGTTACTCAGACCGATGTAACGGACCTTGCCCGCTTTCACGACCGCATCCAATGCCTCGAGTTGCGCTTCGATCGCGATCGTCGGCCGCTCTTCTTCCGGTTCGTAGAACGCCTGACCAAAATTCGGAAGATACCGGTCGGGCCAGTGAATCTGGTAAAGATCGACGTAATCGGTCTGCAACCGTTGCAGGCTGCCGTTTAACGCGGCTTCGACGCTGCCCCGGTCAATCGCCTTTGGCCCGCCCCGCACCCAGGCAAAGCCACGGCCTGGTGCCGTGATCTTGGTTGCAACGACAATTTTGTCACGCACCTGTTTCCTGAGCCAGCTGCCGACGTAGCTCTCGGTTCGCCCCTGGGTCTCGGCCCGCGGCGGGACCGGGTACATCTCGGCAGCGTCGATAAAGTTCACGCCGCGGGAGATCGCATAGTCGAGCTGCTGATGTGCCTCCTGCTCGGTATTCTGTTCACCAAACGTCATGGTTCCCAGACATATCTCGGAAACACTAAGGCCGCTATTGCCTAGAACGTTGTACTTCATCTTTCTCCCCGTTTGCGTTGGTAAGGTTTGCGCAGCCAAAACCAACAATTATTGAGCGCGTGCTGCCGTGTCCCGGGACTACTGCCAATGCACGATTGCCATATGTCTTCGCCGCGCGTACACGCCAGACATCGTGCGTACGGCATCGAAATTTGCACCGGAGTGTATCGGATCGGTGAAATGCGCGCGAATCGTACGCACTGGCCCAACATGCCGCCAGCGCATCGGGATAAGGACTCACAGCATCACGGATGGGCAATAATATCGGCGGGACATGGTCAAGCAACACCACAGAACATCTAATCGAGGAGCGTTTGATGAAAATTGCCGCGATCGAAACCATAGAGGTACGCATCCCCTACACGGCCGGGAGTGCGTCCCAAACCAGCGCGTGGGGCGGCAAGGAATGGCTGACCGCCGATGCCCTGTTGGTGAAGGTATCAACCGATAACGGCATTACGGGTTGGGGAGAAGCCTTCGGCTACAACATCATCCCTGCCACAAAAGTGGTCCTTGACGAGCTGGTTACGCCGATCTGCCTTGGCAAGGATGCGGATGACATCGGAACCCTGATGCTGGACCTGCAACGCAAGCTCCATATATTCGGCCGTGGCGGACCAGTCATGTATGCGTTGTCGGGTCTCGACATCGCGTTATGGGACATTGCGGGGAAGGCCAGGGATCAGCCCGTGCACCAACTCATTGGCTCAGCGCGGCGCGAACAGGTCGAGACTTATGCCAGCCTGGTCCGTTACACCGAACCGGATCAGGTCGCCGCGAATGTCACGCGCGCCTGCAAGCTTGGCTTCAAACACATCAAGCTTCATGAAATCACGGTGCCAGCGGTCGCAGCCGCCAGAGAGGCGGCAGGCCCTGACGTGGGGATTATGCTCGACGTCAATTGTCCGTGGACGCCGGACGAGGCGTTGGACATGGCGACGCAGTTACAGCCGTACAATCTTGCCTGGCTCGAGGAGCCAGTATGGCCGCCTGAAGATCATGCTTCACTCGCTATGATCAGGAAGCGTGGCGGCATTCCTGTCGCGGCCGGCGAAAATGCGGCGACGCTGCAACAGTATCGACATTTGTTCGAAGCCGGTGCGCTCGACGTCGTGCAGCCAAGTCCTGCAAAGTCAGGCGGCATTAGCGAGCTGTGCGGTGTATTTGATCTCGCGAAGCAATTCGGTGTGCGCGTGGTGCCGCACAGTTTTTACGAAGGGCCCGGTTTGCTGGCAGCAATCCATGGGTCTGCCGCCCGGTCACCGGATCCGCTCGTCGAGTGGCGCTTCTTCGATACCGAAGCACGGTTGTATGGCGAACAGGTAGTACCCGCCAACGGCAAGTTCATGGTGCCCCAGGGTGCGGGCCTGGGATACGATCCGGATCCCACTGTCATTGATCGTTACAGGGTGAACTGATCGCTTCGCCGCGGATGGTGCCGCGACTACTGCCAGTTCGCTGAAAGCGACGCCCCTCGGCCCGGTCGCCTCATTGCGTCTGGCATCTCGCCCTGCTCCCGAGCACCTCGCTAAGTTCTCTTCAACGAAATGCTAGCGTCGCAGTGCGACAACAAACTCTATTTCGACCGCGGCGCCGCGCGGCAACTCGGCTACACCGACCGCGCTGCGTGCGTGCCGTCCTTGTTCACCGAAGATATCTCCCAGCAATTTCGAAGCCGCATCGATCACTTTGGGTTGCGCGTTGAAACCCGGTGCCGACGCGACGAATCCGGTGACTTTGAGTACTTGTTCAATGCTGTCGAGATTACCGAGTTGCGCTTTGAGTGCAGCAAGAGCGAACAGAGTGCAAAGACGCGCCGCTTCCTGCGCTTTGTCCAGGCTGCAGCCGTCACCAACTTTCCCGTCAATCACATGCTCTGCGTCCAGCCAAGGCAACTGCCCACTCACATAGGCGATGTTGTCATGCAGTGCAACCGCAACGTATTCGAAAGCCGGCTTTTTCGCCTCTGGCAAGGTGATACCAAGTTCGGCGATTCTGTCATCAACTCGTGTCATGCACTCCTCTTGTCTGCCCTTCCGTCAGGGCATGATGTCTACTTCATCACAAATTTTAGTATATATATAGTGTGTGGCTGCCTGGGACCGTGCGGCTGACGTGACTGCGACCAATGAATCGTACGCTCACGCACTTTCACGAGTAACAAGCGCACATGTCAGCACTGATATCCGATTGCGGCGAACTCAGGGCCTCGGAAGCAAATGAAATGATGCAGCGAACCGATACAGTGACCAGACATGATGTATTGAATAGTACGCTGTTCGCGTGCCTGGGGAGAATTGTCTGTCTCAGCCGAATCACATCACCGTGAATAGAGTTATATGGCTCTGCGCGGTGTGCCGCATTCGGTAAGGAAGGCATTGGGGATGAGCACTGTCGTACATGTAAGCCTGCCACTCCTGATCATCCTGATGATGGCAATCGTCGGCCTGGAGTTGACTGTTGCCGACCTGCGTCGCGTGCTGCACTACCCGTTGCATGTTGCCGTTGCCCTGATCGGACAAATCATACTGTTACCGGCCATAGCAGCCGCCTTGATTCTGGTTCTGGAGCCAGACCCTGTAATTGCCGGCGGGCTCATACTTGCGGCGGCGGCGCCCCAGGCAATATCTTCGAGCTATTTCTGCCTACTTGCCCGTGCTGATGTTGCCTTGTCAGTCACGCTGACCGCAGTGTCAAGCGCACTGGCAGTGATCTCGACACCCTTGATAGCGGGTTGGGGTTTTCGCCTGCTACTGGAGGAGAACGCCGGTTTTGCTCTCCCCGCGGGCGAAGTCGCGGAGCAGGTGTTGTATGGCTTGTTGCTTCCAGTGACATTCGGCATGCTGGTGCGCCATTACGCGCCCGATTTCGTCAAACGCAATCGAACGCGCTTCCAGTGGCTGAGCGTTTTCTCCGTAGTGTCGATGCTGACACTGTTACTCATTGAACAGGCTGGAACTATCTGGCGCTATCTGCTGCCCACGGTATCGATTGCAATTCTGTTCATGATTGTCGCCGCCGGGCTGGGTTTCAGCATGGCAAAATCGCTCGGCTGGAACCGCGAAGACGTTGTTACCATGGTCGCCGCATTCCCGTCACGCAGCCTCAGCATAGCGACACTGGTCGCCGTCAATGTGCTGGAACAACTCGAGTTTCTGTCTTTTGCCGTGATTTTCTTTGTGGTGCAATCGCTGCTGTTGGTGCCGGTCATGATGCTGGCGCGCCCAGCGAGCGCCGCTGACTGACACGGCGATTTCGGCAAGCGCCAACTGTTAACAAGGTCTCAACCGCATTAGCGGTGCGATGCCGGCCGTTTGTCGCTATACGGAGCGGGGCCTCGCAGCCGGCGCCGTTCCCAGCCGGCCGGCACGCGCTTCGACTTCACGCTTCAATCCGGCGAGCGACAACAGTTCTTCGTGCAGTTCGAACCACACCGTGTGGTAGCTGTCAGCGATAATCCTGGCGACGTAACGACGATCACCGGCAGCAATGCGCGCAGCAGCGCGAGCAAGGCGACTTTCATAGGCTGCCAGCCGCGGCGACAGTTGTGCCAGATGCTCGAGGAACGGACCGATGCGCAGGTGCAGATCGGCCAATCTCTGCAGCACGGCGCGGTCGTACTCCGAGTCGCTATGGTCGTTCAATGTGCCATCAGGTCTGATTTGCCACGCCGTCATGATCTGTTTGAGGTCACGATTGAAGACGCAGAAGTCTTCATATAGGGCAACTACGGCAGTCGGATCCGCATGCGCGCGCTCCTCGCTGAGGAACTTCTGCAACCGGATCCGGCCTTGCTCGGAAACACGAATTCCGCTGCCGCTTCTTGAACACAGCCCCCGCTTGCACAACGGCAGATAATAGTTCTCGGCGACATTCACAGGCACTGTCAGCGCGTCGGCCAGGATGTCTGCACTCGCAAGACCTTTCAGCTCGGCCAAGCGCAGCAGTGCAAACTCCGGGATCTCGCCAGTTGGTAAAGCGGCTGCCGCGGCGTGCACAGAGAGGGGTGCTGATCGAGAGAGCACCGACAGGCAGGCAAGCAGAGCCGGCAACCGACGGCCGACTACAGCGGCGCTGACACCGGATGCCATTGCCGCCCACATGCCTTCGTCGGTGTCGAGCACGCGGCCGCACACCGTGATGCCGGGTCGAAGGGCGGCACGCCAGCTGTCGCCATAGTCGTCGAGGTCAACGGTCTCCGATATTGCCTCCCCGGGTCGCAGCAAGCGGATGGGAATCAGCGGGAGACCCCATTCGACGAGCTTGCGCAAGTCATCGCTCGCGGCCTCTTCGCTATGATCAAGAGTCAGATTGCCCACCCAGACCCGGCCGCTTGCGCCGTCCAGAGTGGCGCGTTGTCCAGCGAGCGCTACCACTGTATTCGACCCGCATCCGACGACGCAGGGTCGGCCCAGCTCCCGGCTCACCACTGCCGCGTGCGAGGTCGAACCGCCCTGCTCGGTCATAACGCCACGCGCGGCGATCACGCCTTGCAAATCCTCGGGGCTGGTAGTGGGACGCGCAAGAATCACGTCCTCGCCCGCTCGCGAACGCGCTTCCGCTTCATCCGGATCGGTCACAACAAGCCCGGTTGCAACCCCGGGACACGCGGGTTCGCAAAACGCCGCCGGATCTTCTTTGGCTGCCTGCGGCGCAAGCCGCAGCACCGGCAACTGCCGAATCTGCTCGGCGTCAAGCCGGCGCACCGCCTCTTCTCTCGAAATGAACCCTTCCTCCGCAAAGGCGACCGCGGCGCGCACTGCGGCCTGGGGCGAGCGCTTCGCAACGCGTGTTTGCAGCATCCATAATCGCTCCGACTCCACAGTGAATTCGATGTCCTGTATATCGCGCGCGTCGGCCTCCAAAGTCGAGGCGGCGCGCATGAGTTCATCGTGTACGTCAGGCATTTGCTCGCGCAGCGCGTCCAGCGGCTTTGGCGTGAACTGTCCCGACACTACATCTTCGCCTTGTGCGCGCGGTAACCACTCCCCCCAATGCAGCGGGTCTCCCGTCATCGGATTGCGGCTGAACAGCACGCCAGTGCCAGAACGCGCATCGATGTTGCCGAAAACCATCGCCTGGATCATCACCGCAGTGCCGCCATCGTTCACCATGCCACGGTTGGTCCGATAGGTTTGCGCACGCGGTGAGTTCCACGAATCGAACACGGCGCCCACAGCGGCACGCAACTGAAGCCACGGGTCGGCAGGTATCGAATCCGGGCAAGATCCGGCTCCGAGCACAACCTTGCGATACAGATCGACAAAGCGTCGGTGCGTGTCGTTGGCATAGCGCGCATCGCCACTCTCGGCAGTGAGTGCCGTCTCGACTTCTGCGTTGATACCGAGATTTAGAATGGTGTCCATCATTCCCGGCATGCTGTGGGCTGCGCCGGATCGTACCGACACGAGCAAGGGTCGCTTCGCCCCGCCGAACTGCCGGTCGGTCCCCGCCTCGAGAGCTTTCATGTGCGCAACGATTTGAGCCCATAGCGCGTCGCCCACAACACGGCCATTGGCAAAGTACGTGCGACACGCACAAGTCGTCGCCACAATTGCCGGCGGGACGGACAGCCCGAGCGAGCGCATTCGATTCACGCCCCATGCTTTCGCGCCGATCTCCTCACGCGTTAGCGAACAGGCACCATCCACCACACAAACGAGTGGCTGCGTCGATTTATCTTTTGTGCCTGGGGTCAATACAAGTCTCCTGTTTGCCCCATCACTCTACTGTAACCGTGCCGACGTTGCCGTCGACGGTAACGGTGTCACCGTCCATGATCTGTTGCGTCGCATTTCTCACCGAAACAACGGCGGGTATGCCCAACTCGCGAGACACAATCGCCGCATGGGAAATCGTGGAACCGGTCTCGACCACCACCGCGCCTGCCATCAGGAACAATGCCCCCCAAGTTGAATCGGTGGTAACCGCCACAATTACTTCGCCGGGCTCCAGCTTGCTGTCCGCTGCCAATGACGCAACGACACGGGCCCGGCCGGTATGGCGACCGGGTGACACGCCGGCACCGCTGAGCCGGGCGCTCCTCGTCATCTTTGTGCCGCCTGCATTGCCGGTCGTGCGATTCTTGAACATGGATAGCGGCGGTGGTTCAGCCTCGAACACAAAGGGTGGCTCCTTGCTCATGAGCACCTCTAACAGTGCCGTACGGTCGGCAATCAGACCTGTGTAGGCCGCGGGGTTGGCCACGAAGTCGTCTGCCTCATCGTTTGTCACCATGAGCACATCTGCCCACTTCGACAGCAGCCCACGCTTAACCAGACGCTGACCGAGCTCCCGTATCGCGCTGCGCGCTTCGTCATTGAGGCGAGTGTTAATCACCTTGCTGCGCTCGCGCGCTGCCAGGTAGTTTCCGGCGGCGCGGGCTGCCCCGGTGAACTGGGCCTGAGCCGCCGCATCACCGGCGAGCCGGGTGGCGATTTCGGTTATCGCTGCTTCGCGCTCCGCGATCAATGTCGCTGCGCGCGCCTTAGGCGCGGCCGAATCGGGCGCGAGCCGGGTACGGTTGAGCATACGCAGCACCATCTCCGGGTTGGTGCGATAGGTAGGTGAGCGGAACTCCCACACATCCGGGCCGAGGAAACCCCAGTGGTCGATGAACACATCCCATTGCTCCAGGAACCGGCTTGCCTCGCGATCGACGCTGGCGCGCAGACGGTCGAGCAGCCCGTCGACGCCCTGGTCAAAGGCAGCCGTTACATCCGGCGAGGACTTGACCTGACGCGACAATTCCCAAAGATCAAAGGATTGACCCGCCGAGTCGACTTCCCCCACGCCGGCGGTAACCTTGGCCAAGAACTCGTCAGCACCAACTGCTTGGCAGATTTGCGCAATCATGCCGGTCAATACGTTGCTGCCATGGGTGTTGAGAATGTGCCGCCTCATCAGACGCTGGCTCTCGCTTGTCAGAGAACGGAAGTAATCCAGCAAGGCCGCATCGGAAAGCTTGGCGAAATCCGGCCGGTTTGAAACCAGAGAATCGATGTGTAGCCGGTACGCATCAGTGGCTGCTTTCGGGTCGCTTTCGGGCAGCGACCCCAGCCAGGCGCTGACCTTTGCACTGCACTCGGCGTTCTCATCGCGCGGATCCGGCCGGTAGGGGGGCGCAGCCGTATTATCACCAAAGAAAGATGCGTCGATCGCCTCGGCGGTCATTCCCGGAATACGCACGCCGATCAGGCGCGTGACCGAGACGTTCAAGTAAATGTAACCGCCAAAACAGCCGAGGACTTCGCACTCGCCAGCGGGGCTGAACTCGTCCGGCGTAAAAACGCCCATGTCATACAAAGCCTCGCGGAAACCGATTTCCCACGCAAGACGACCGAAAGTAGTCCAGGTGAGCGGCGAGACCGCGACTGCAAAGACTTCGCCGGCATTGGCTCGCGTGTAGACCGGGAAGCGTTTGCTGACCTCGTCGTCACAGAGCCAGATTTTTTTCTGCATGAAAGCCCTCCTCTCCCTCTAGGCGGGATTAGCGTAATGGACCATGCCTCAGAAAACCACGTTGGTCCATATTTCATCGAGCCGCCTTGACTCATCTCAAGACAAATGCCAATAAAATCGGTAAGGATCAAGCCGATGACGAAACCAGGACTCCCAGGCACCCGCGGACGCAAACGCATCTACCTGATGCGCCACGGGGAGGTGAGCTATCGGCGCCCCGACGGGCGAACGGTATTCTCGACACAGGTCGAGCTCACCGCAGAAGGGATCGCGCAAGCCGAGAAAATGCGCGCGTTTCTCGCGCAGGTCCCAATCGACCTGGGCGCCCATACCGGGCTCACGCGCACACGGCAGACCGCCGGGCTGGTGCTGGCCGATCGGAACGTCCCATTGCAGGAGATCAACGCACTACGCGAGATCGCAGCAGGGTCAATCGGTGAGCTCAGCGACGAACGGATCGACGCGGAATTCACTTACGGTTTCGAGCGCGCGGCGGAGCCCGGTGCGGCATTCCCCGGTGGAGAGAGTTTCGCCGACTTTCAGAACCGCATTGTCCCCGCCTTCGAGGATTTCCTGCGCCGCCCGGACTGGACCACAGCACTGCTGGTCGGGCACGGCGGCACCAATGCAATCATTCTCGCGTGGGTCACGCGTGGCGGGCTTGCCGGTCTCTCGGCATTCGAGCAGGACGCTGGCTGTGTCAACATCATCGATGCCGACGTTATCGATGGTGAAATAGTCAGGCGCATGATTCGCTCGGTAAACCTGACCCCGTATAACCTGCCCAAGCTCGATCATTACCTCACAGTTGCGGAGCGTATCGTCGCCGGGCACCGCGAAATGCGAGACCGCCAGAAGAAATAGCATGCGCAAGAGTGGCTGCCGGCAATGTCCTGCCAAAGCGCGCAGACATGCGCGCCGTAAATCTCTAGCGCGCGGACATGCGCTCGGATTATCTTGCTAGCGCGCAAGAATGCGCGCACGTAATCGAGACGAAACATAATCCGCCGACATCACCATCACCAGAATGACGATGACGCAGGTTGCGGTATCCTCGTATTGAAACAGCTTGAGACTGCTGTAGAGTTCAAAGCCGATACCGCCCGCGCCAACCATCCCGAGTATCGTGGCTGCGCGCAAATTCACTTCGAGCCGATACAGCGTCGCAGCAATCCACGCAGGCAACGCCTGTGGCAACACGGCGAACACAATCACCTGCAATGGACTGGCGCCGGTCGCGCGAAGAGCCTCCACGGGTCCGGGGTCAACTTCCTCGATCGCTTCGGCGAAGAACTTGCCGAGCATACCCGCCCCGTGGACAGTCAGCGCCAGAACGCCCGCGAAGGGCCCAAGCCCGACTGCGGCGACAAAAATAAGTGCAAAGATCAGTTCGTTGATTCCGCGCGCCAGATTGAACACCTGGCGGGCGGCATGGAACATGAGCAAGCTGGGCGTGAGGTTACGTGCGGCGACAAAGCACAAGGGCAGCGCCAGCAAGACAGCGAAAAGCGTTCCCCAGATTGCCAGTTGAATCGTCTCCATTACCGGCTGCACGAGACGATCCAGGAACCCCCAATTGGGTGGGAACATGCGCAAGATGAAGTCACCGATCCACGGCAGTCCTTTCATCAGTTCCGCGAGTGAAAGATTCAGGTCACGCCCACTCCAGGCGAGAATGGCAGCCACCGCCGCGAAAATCACACCACCCCACAGCCACTGGACGGCATGCCATGGACGGCCTACGATGAAAGTCAGTCCCTTGTCTTTCACGACATCTGCTCCGTGATTGGTGACACCTCTTCGCTTGCGGCCTCTTGTGGCGACTTGCCAGAGCGCCCCGGGTAGATGCGGCCCAACGCCCGATCATCGAGCGCGTCCGGAGTACCTTCGAACACAACGCGGCCGGCATGAATGCCGACAATCCTATCGGCAAACTCCATCGCATAACCCACTTGATGCAGATTACAGAGCACCGCGATGCCGAGCTCGCGCGACGCGCGCTTGAGATCACCGAGCACAAGCCGGGCACTGTTCGGATCAAGACTTGCCACCGGCTCGTCGGCCAGGATCGCGCCAGGTTGCTGTGCCAGGGCGCGGGCGATGCCAACGCGTTGCTGTTGCCCGCCGGAGAGTCGATCGGCACGACTCCAGGCACGCTCCTCCAACTCGACACGCCTGAGGCAGTCGAGGGCAATACGCATGTCCTCGGCACGAAACAATTGCAGCAAAGACAGCCACAGCGGCATGCGCGACAAGCGGCCTGCGAGCACATTCTTCAGCACCGACAGTCGCGGCACCAGATTGTGATCCTGAAAAATCATGCCGACTTGCGAGCGCAAGCGACGCAAGTCGGCCCGGGAGCTGGGCGCGGATTCCCCGCCAACGCGCACTTCACCACCGCTCGGCTCGACCAGGCGATTGATGCAGCGAAGCAAAGTCGACTTGCCAGCACCGGACGGCCCGAGCACCACCAACATCTCACCGGCTCCGACCTGCAGGCTTACATCGACCAGTGCAACCAGATCTCCGTAACGCTTGGACAGGCCGTGGACTTCGATCATTTCATTTTCTTGAGATCGAGGTCGAGAAGCTTCGCGGTTTCACGTATCACGTCGTAATCCGAATCCTTGGCCGGCACCCACCGTTTGATCGTGCTTTTGGGACCCCAGGGAACGTCACGAATCTGCCCAAAAGCCGCGCGGATCTTCTCTTTCAGTTTCTCGGGCAGATCGCGGCGGTACACCATGGGCGGTCCCGGTATCGCCTCCGAAGTCCAGATCACCGCGACCTCGTCCTGCTTCAACATGCCGCGGTTGTAGGCCGTCTCGAGGAGAGCGTCGGCGATCGCAGCCGCATCGACTTTGCCATTTTGCACGGCGATCGCACTCGCATCGTGTCCGCCTGAAAAAATCACCCGTGAGAAATACCTATCCGGGTTATACCCAGCCTTGATCAGGCCGGCTTTTGGAAACAAAAATCCCGATGTCGACCCGGGATCGACAAATGCGAACGTCTTCCCCGACAAATCCTTGAGGTTATGTATTCCGTGATCCTTGCGCGCAACGATCACCGATCGATAGGTTGCACCCTGCCGTTGCGTTTCCATCAGCGCAAAAGCTTCGACATCGGCCACCGTTGTCGCCAACACATACGAGAACGGCCCGAGAAACGCAATGTCCAGTCTCTTGGAGCGCAGTGCCTCTATGACACCGTTATAGTCAGTGGCTATAAAAGGCTTTATCTCCATCTGCATCGACTTCTGCAGTTCGTCGAGCAGCGCCTGGTTGTCGCTCATAATGACGCGCGGATCCTCGCTCGGGACAAGCCCCATTCTCAGGACATCAGCTGCCCGCGCAAAATCCAGCGTGACCAATGTCGCCAGAATTGCTGCAACCAACGCCAGAATCACTCGCAGATTCGTACGC
>DATKYN010000193.1:0-9560 GCA_035528435.1 Burkholderiales bacterium | reverse complement strand
TGACATTTTTGTCTGTTAGCTCAGCTTCATGTTGTTGATGCCGACAACCTTGTCGTAGAGAAGATACAGCACCAGCACCAGGGCAAGCAGCACCGAACCCAGCGCGGCGGCCAGACCCCAGTTGAGCGAACTCGACATGTGATAGGCGATGAGGTTGCTAATCAGGGTGCCCGATACGCCGCCGACCAGTGCCGGCGTGATGTAGTAGCCGATGGCGATGATGAAGACGAGAATCGCACCGGCGCCGATGCCTGGCACGGTGTTGGGAAGGTAAACCCGCATGAACGCAGTGAACGGTGTTGCGCCCAGTGAGCGCGCCGCACGGACGTAGCTCGGCGGAATATTCTTCATGACGCTATACAGCGGCAGCACCATGAATGGCAGAAGAATATGGACCATCGCGATGACGGTGCCGGTTGCGTTGTGAATCATGGAAAGGCGGTTGTCGTTGCTGATTAGCCCAATCATGATGAGGGTGTCGTTGATGACGCCTTCTTTCTGCAGCAGGGCAATCCAGGCGGTGGTGCGTACCAGAAGCGACGTCCAGAAGGGCAGCAGCACAAGAATCATCAGCAGGTTGCTGGTGCGCGTGGGCAGGGTCGCGAGCAGGTAGGAAATCGGATAACCCAGTGTCAGGCACAAAATGGTAATCAGCCCGCTAAGTTTAAGTGTGCGAACGAAAAGCTGAACGTAGATCTGCTTGTCTTCCGGTTGCCGTGCGACGTTACCGCTATCGTCGAATCGAAAATCCACGGACGCGAGATAATAAGACAGGGTGAGCGGGGCGCTCTCGCGTTTTAGCAACTTCCACGTCTTGATGTCGCCCCACTTCTTGTTGATCTTGACCAGGGCTTGTTTGTACGGGCCTGCCTCGAGTCTGGCTGCCTTGCGCGCCGTGCCGCGGAACAAACTGGTCATCCCGGACTTTTCGTAATTCATTCGCCTGCCGACCTTGACGATGGTGCGCGCTTCCCGGCCTTCCTTGAAATCGTCGACCAGCGCGCGGAAAACTTCTTCCGGTGGCAGTTCTCCGCTGGTTTCGTCCCACGCCGCCAGCAGCGGAACGGTGCGGTGCAAGACCTCGCCCACGATGCGGTTTTCGACACTGCGAAACAGCATGTCGCCAATCGGGATGAGGAAAAACACGAGAATGAACAGAAACAGCGGGGCGACAAGCAGCAGCGCGCGCCGCCGGTTGCGTCGTTCAGCGAACGCAAGACTCGCCTTGAGCGGCGTGCCATCTGCGGTGGTCAGCGGTTGCGGGGGTACTTGCGTAGCGGCCGTTTGCATCCGTGCGATTGTCGAGGAGAAGAATCCGGCTGGCTGACGCGACACGGCGTCAGCCAGCTTGTCTTGAAGCCTAGCTGGCCAGCCAGGCGTTAAACCGCTGGTTCAGGTCGTCGCGGTGATCCGCCCACCATTCGTAGTTGAACAGCAGCGTGTTTTTCGCATTCACTGGTGCTGTCGGCATATGCGGCGCCATTTCGATGCCAAGCGTCGCGTGTTTGCCGACCAGCGGCGCTGACGAAGCGCGGGCCGGCCCGTAGGAGATGTATTTCGCCTGATCCGCGAGCCGCTGCGAATCGGTAGCGAACCGGAGATACTCCAGCACTGCCTTGCGGTGCGGTGCGCCTTTCGGTATGACCCAGCCATCGAGGTCAAATACCTGCCAGTCCCACATCATGGCGACCGGTTGTTTCTTTTCCTCGATCAGGGAAAACAGACGGCCGTTGTAGGTCGAGCCCATGACCACTTCACCGTCGGCGAGCAACTGCGGGGTCTGTGCGCCCTGGGTCCACCACACGACCTGATCCTTGATGGTGTCGAGTTTTGCGAATGCGCGCTTGATGCCGGCTTCGGTTTCGAGCACGTCGTAAACCGTGTCCGGATCGACACCGTCGGCAATCAGTGCCCACTCGAGATTGCCGATCGGGCGTTTCTCCAGAGCGCGTTTACCCGGGATCTTCTGCAGGTCGAACACGTCCTTGATGGTCGTGGGCGGCACCTTGACCAGGTCCGTGCGGTAACCGAAGGTCGTCGAATACACGATCTGCGGGATATAGCATTCGGACACGATCATGTCGCCGAAATCCTCCGACGCCGGTGTCCCGTCCGGTGCGGGCGCGAGGATGGCATCGTGATCGATCGGTTCGATCAGGCCTTCGTCGCACAGTCTGATGGCGTCGGAAGCCACCACGTCGACGAGCGGCCAGGTGACCTTGCCGGTCTCGTTCATTGCGCGAATCTTGGCCACTGCGCCGGCAGAGGAATCGTCGTTGATGATCCTGATGTGCGGGTTGGCCGCCATGTAAGGCTCGTGATAGGCCTGTTGCTGACTGGCGGTATAGGCGCCGCCCCAGGACACAATGACCAGTTCGAGCTCGCTCTGGGCGAACGCGACGGCGGCACACAGTGCGCCCGCTGCGGTGACGGCAACAAGAGTTTTTCGTCGAATCATTCAGGGTCTCCCGATGTTGGTTGGTGTCTGAAGTTCAGGTTCGCTATTTGTAACGAAGCGAAATGTAACGAAGCGCAATGTAACGAAGCGAAAGCTATACAACGTTACCTTACACGACGTTGCCTTCGCCGGCAGGCGCATCCAGCGCGCGGCAGTCTTCGGTCAGCCAGCCAACCTGGATCGCGTCACCGGGGTTCAGTCTCGCGTGGCCGGCCGAATTCGGCATCTTGATAATGAAGTCGTCGTGCCCGCACACGCTGGCGCGTGTGCGAATATGATCGCCCAGATAAATCAGCTCCTGGACTTTCGCATCGACGATGTTCGGGACGCTGCCTGCTTCGGGGTTTACGGTCACACGCTCCGGGCGTAACGACAACGTCGAACCGTGGCCCACGCCTTCAATGTTCACGGCGAGCGCCTGAATCATCTGCCCCGCGCCCACCTCGACGGTACACTCGTCGCCGCTCATTTCGCGCACCGTGCCGGTCAACGCATTGTTCTCGCCGATAAAGCCGGAGACAAAAGCGTTTTGCGGGCGTTCATACAGATCTTGCGGGGACGCGAGTTGCTGGATGGTGCCGTCATTGATTACCGCGATGCGATCGGACATGGTCAGCGCTTCGCCCTGATCGTGCGTGACATAGACCACCGTGACGCCGAGGCTTTGGTGAATGTGCCTGATTTCGTATTGCATCTCTTCGCGCAGATTCTTGTCCAGCGCACCGAGCGGCTCATCCATTAATACCAGCTTGGGCTCGAACACGAGTGCGCGCGCCACTGCGACGCGTTGCTGCTGACCGCCTGACAGTTGCGCCGGGCGCCGTGTTGCGAATTCGCCCATGCGCACCATATCCAGCGTTTTGTTGACGCGTTCTTCGATTTCCGTTTTCGGCCGCTTGCGTACTTGTAACGGAAACGCGAGGTTCTCGAACACGGTCATGTGCGGAAACAGGGCATAGTTCTGAAAAACCATGCCGATGCCGCGATGGTGGGGTGGGACGTTGTTGATAGGCTGGCCGTCCAGAATGATTTCGCCGTGGGTTGCGGTCTCGAACCCGGCCAGCATCATCAGGCAGGTCGTTTTTCCCGAGCCGGAGGGCCCGAGAAAAGTCATGAACTCGCCGCGTGCGATTTCAAGGTTCAGGTTGTTTACGACCAGCGTCTCACCGTCGTAGCTTTTCTGAACATCGGTGAACCGGACATAAGCATCTTTCGAATTCACCATATGTTCCTGGTACGCCTTTTCCGAAAGATCAATCGCATGGTGGTCAAGTTGAGCAGCGCCGGCAGGTTTGCCGAGCGTGATGGAGCAATGCACTGGGTTGAAGTTTATTGGTTTTGCCGGGAGGCATCAACCGGACACCGGGGCCAGGTGCGCATGCAAACCCGGCACACTTCAGCGAAGAAACAGGTTTCCTCGCCTACTTACATGCACTTGCAGGCGATGTTGGTTCGGCGATCTGTGCACAGAAAATCGCGCGACGACACCCCCACGTTGTGTACTAGCCGCTGGACTTTCTGCCGAAGCGCGCCGCGCTGGTGCCCCGCCCGCGGGTGAACCTCACCCTCTACCACGGCGCATTCGCACCGAACAGTGCGCACCGGACACTGCTTACCCTGACTTCCTCTCCCGATTATTACGATTATTCTTTGAAAATGAATAATCGCTAAACCACCGTGAATGAAATGTAATGTACGAGGATTTCGTCACCGAACTCCTCGTTCTCGGGCAGGTAAGGTCGTGCATCGGAAATACTGACACGCGCAATGATTCGTTCATCTGAAAGTTGTTTGAGCACATCCTGGAAACGGCGCTCCATAAAAAGATCGCTGCGTTGTGTCAGAACAACGACGCCCCCTGGCTTTACCACGCGACTGAACTCCCGAACAGTGCCGATACTGTCTGTCAGGTAGGTGAGAACGCCCACGCAGACCAATCCGTCGTATATATCATCCGAGATGGGCAGGGGCAATTTCTGCATGTCGATTTCGTGCAGTTCACGGTAAGCGCCCGAACCTTCGGCGGTTTGCAGTGAGCGACTGGAGACATCGATGCCGTTGATAGCCTCGAACCCCGCTTCGTGTAAAGCCCGGCCAACCAGACCGGTTCCACACCCGGCATCCAGGATCAATGACTCAGCTGAGAGTTCGGCTCGAAGCATTTGCGCCACCTTTTTGGGCGCCTCGTATCGCCAGTCGGCAAGAGTTTCATCATAGTCGGCAGCCCAATCGTCGTAGTATTGCGCGACATCCTTGCTGTTTCTGGATAAGTTGCTCAGGCCGTCATGGCCGGACGTATCGTCTGCATTCATGTTCTATCTTCAAGATTGAACCGTTTGGCGGTAACTTTTCGGGCGCGCCGGGAACGGTCAAAAAGGGCATGACAGTGTTTTGCCTCAGCGCCAATCGCGGCAAGCGCCTGGGTGAACACAATCGTGAAATTTTCACCTAACCCTAACCCGACAATGCGGCGATCGATGCGTTACTCGACGCCAGCGTCGTTTGTGCTATGCCTGATTAACCCGGTATTCGTACGCGCCAAACCGGTCGTTCTAGCGGCTGGGTCTAGTGCAATGATGTTCCGCGCGTTAGCAGTGCTCCGAATAGTCGGGTTTGGTTGGCAAGCGATTTACAATTGAATCGTCCGCCAGATCAGTCGAACATATCCGGCTGGGTTGCGACCAGTTCTTCATACAGCGTCTGGAAATGCAGCCAGCCGATGTATTCGCTGCCGACATGCTCGCGGCTGTAACGCGCACGATCTTCCGGTACCAGGATCGGCTCCATGCCGGTCGCGCGCAACATTAACTCTTGTTTGCAACAACGCTCCAGCGCCATGAACCAGAAAGCGGCGGCCTCGATGCTGTGGCGGCTTAGCGAGAGCAGCCCGTGGTTTTGATGAATGACCGCTCTCACACCACCCAGAGATTTGCACACGTTATTGCCGGCGTCTTCTTCAACTGCCACCTGACCGGCTTCTTCGAGGACTACCGCGTGATCTTCAAAAAATGCGCAGGCATCCTGGCTGATCGGTGCCAGTGGTTTGCCGAGGGCGGCGAAGGTGGTGCCGTATTCGGTGTGTGCATGGCACATTGCCACGATGTCCGGATGCGCTTCGTGCGCCGCGCCGTGCAGCACGAAGCCGGCCTGGTTGATGGCGTAATCGCCCTCGACTACGTGGCCCTTGTGGTCTGCCAGGATCAGGTTCGATACCTTTACCCGTGAAAACGGGACTGCCATTGGATTGGTCCAGTACAGCTCCGGGTGCTCCGGGTCGCGCACCGTCAGATGCCCGGCGAAACCGTAATCGAAACCCCACAGCGAAAACGCCCGGCAGGCTGCAACGAGACGTTGCTTGCGATGCGTGCGCACCTCCGCCGGCGAATCCGATTCGAACTCGCGCGGAAAAATGCGTCCCTCCTGCGCCGGCTGGTACACCGATTTGCGTGCACCAAGATCCAAAGCCATATTCATAATGCAAACACTCCCTCATCAATTGCTGCCGGGCACGCATTATTGTGAACGCGTCGCTCGTGACAACGCGGCCCGTCAGACCGCCTCAGTAAGCTGCCCCGGTAGGGGGCCGAAAAGCGGGGCATGATGCCGCGCCGGACGCCGCTTGGCAACCGCCGGCACTGTCGACAGCCGCGCTTTTGACACTAAATATTGTTTGCGTGGCGATACCGTTTTATCCAGCGAGTTGCTATCACTTCGAATTCGGTTTGTATTTCTCCACCATCTCTTCGTTCCACTCCATTCCAAGGCCGGGGCGATCAGGCGGTGTGAGCTTTCCGTCGACAAGCGGAAAGGGTTCAACGAGAAGCTGGCCGACCACATCCATGTGCTCGAGCCAGTCGGCCGTCGGTGTTGCGCACAGCAGATGGCTGCTGGCTTCGACGAAGGTGTGAGATGACAATTCCAGGCCGGCCGCGCGCGCCATTGCCGCAGTTTCCAGCCATCCCGTCACGCCGCGGATGAACTGCGGATCGATCATCACGTAGTCCATCGCCTTTGCCTGTACTGCAGTGTGCATGTCTTCGGGGCCATTGAAGTTTTCACCTATCTGAACGGGTGTGGTGATGGCGTCGGCAAGTTTGGCATTGCCTGCGTAATCATCAGCGATGATCGGCTCCTCGATCCATGCGAGTCCTTCGTCATCGAGCGCCTTGCAGCGGATCATGGCTTCGGCGACCGTGAGCGACTGGTTGTAGTCGATCATCAGGGCGCGCTCACCGAGAATGCGTTTGGCCGCACGGACAGCGGCGAGGTCTTCTGCGAGCGTTGGAAACCCGCCCTTGATCTTGAGGCCGGCATAGTTTTCGGCAACGGCTTCCTCTGCTACCTCGGCAACGGTGTTTTCATCGTACAGGCCCACGCTGTAGTAGGACTTGTGCGCACGGGGTTGCGCGCCCAGTGTGGCATACAGCGGTTCGTTGCGACCGCGCGCGTAGGCATCCCACAGCGCCATGTCCAGGCCGCCCATCGCGGTACAGAACGTGTTCTTCGCACCCCAAAGGCGCATCCGGCGCATCAGGAAGTCGTAGACATCGCGCGGCGAAGCCGGCATTCCCTTGATCAGTGTCGCCAGCGACTGGATCGATCCTTCCAGTGCCGGGAGCAGTTCGGCAAAGTAGATTTGCGTATAGGCACGCCCGATCACGCCGTCATCGCGCACGAGATCGATGAGTACAACCGGAAAACTCGGAATAAAGCCCGAGGCGTTGCGCAGTGGGCGGCGTATGGGAGCCAGGACCTGGGTCGTCCGTACCTCCTGAATCTTGGCCAAACTCATCGTCAGTACTCCTTCGCGGTCGTGCCGCGTATTGCGGGGTTGCTATTGTCCGATAAATGAACGGGGCGCAGCGTGCGCTGGCCCTGATTATTATGTGAACACGGGCTAAAACTTGTCAGGAAGGTTTCAGCAATCAGTCAAATCAGTGACAGATAGTTGAACAACCTGATGCGAATACATCATAGTGCGGATGACTTTGTATAAGAAGGGGTAGGGCAGTGGATCCGGTATGTCTGGTTATTGGCGCTGGCGCCGGTATTGGCGGCAATGTTGCGCGGCGCTTTGCGCAAGAGGGATATCACGCCGTGTTGTGCAGGCGAAGCAACGAGGACGGCCTCAACAAGATGGTCAAAACCATTCACGATGAAGGTGGCAAGGCTACGGGCTTCATGCTCAACGCAGTGGAGGAAGGCAGCATCGAAGACCGCATTGCAGCGGTCGAGGCCGAAATCGGACCGATCGAGGTGCTGGTCTTCAACCTTGGAGCACAGACGGGCAGTGTGAGTCTTGAGAACACCACCTACAAGATGTTTGAAATGGGCTGGCGCCTGGCGACGTTCAGTTTGTTCCGGTCCGCCGCGGTTCTTTGTCCGTTAATGGAGAAGCGCGGCAAAGGCACATTTCTGGTGACGTCATCAACCGCAGCGATGCGCGGGAATCCCCAACAGCATTCACATGCAGCCGCAATGGGCGGGCGGCGAATGCTGTGCCAGTCGCTTAACGCGGAATACGGCCCCCGCGGCATTCATGTCGTTCACATCCTCGTTGACGGGCTGGTTGACGCTCCCGATACGTTGGGCAAAATTCTTGGCCCGGAGCGGTTTCAGGCGCTAAGAGAAAAACGCGGTCTGGAACACGATGGTCTTTTGCTGCCAGAGCAGGTGGCAGACACTTATTACCATCTGTCGCAGCAACATCGATCGGCGTGGACTCACGAGATTGACCTGCGCCCGTTTTCTGAAAAGCCATGGTGGAACAGCTGAGATATGGGATGAACCCAAACATTGGCTCCGAACAGGGGCCCAAGCCCTGCCTTTTGCCTCTACCCCGCGCAACGATGGGGACGGGCCCGGATTCGTGGTTATGCTGCTGTGCTGCCGTCGTGTCGCACCCCATCGACAAGAAACAGAATCAGGTCTTGCATTTGGCATTTTGCGAAGCGAGCAGTCTATGACGTGCCCGATACTGAAGTTTCCGATACTGAAGTGTCCGATAACCAATCCATAGCCCAACGCCTGCGCGAGATGGCCGGGCTGCTTGAAGCGCAAGGCGCGAATCCGTTTCGCGTCAGCGCGTATCGCAAGGCGGGCGACGTGGTGGCAGGGTTGCGTGAAGATGTGCGCGATTTGTTCGAGGAGCGCGGCGGAGAGGGGCTTGAGACCATTCCCGGGGTGGGTAAGGGCATCGCTTCTGCAATGGCGGAGTTGCTGACCACCGGGCGCTGGATTCAGCTGGAACGGCTGCGCGGTGCGGTGGAGCCGTGCGCCTTGTTTCAGACGATCCCGGGTGTGGGCGAAGACCTTGCTCATCGGATTCATGATGTGTTGGCGGTCGATACGCTCGAAGCGCTGGAAGCTGCCGCGCATGAGGGGCGGCTGGAGTCAGTGCCGGGCATCGGATCGCGACGCGCCGCGGCGATTAGCGCTTCGCTGACTTCGATGCTGGATCGCGTGCGCCGGCGGCCGCGTCTTGCTCCGGTGGCGAACAACGAGCCGTCGGTGGTGTTGCTGCTGGAGATCGACCGCGAGTATCGCGACCAGGCTGCGACCGGAAAGCTGCCGACGATTGCGCCGAAACGCTTTAACCCTGAAGGCGAGAGCTGGCTGCCTATCCTGCATGCCGACCGCAACGGCTGGCACTTCACCGCGTTGTTTTCCAATACGCAACGTGCGCACGAGCTGGGCATGACAGGCGATTGGCTGGTGATCTATTTTTATGACGACGAGCACCATGTGGAGGGCCAGCGCACGGTGGTGACGGAAACGCGCGGGCCGATGGTGGGCAAGAGGACGGTGCGCGGCAGGGAGCGGGAGTGTCAGGAGGCCGCAGGTGATGAACTCACCGGCTCATCGAGAAAACGCGGCAGAGAGCATCAGGGCAAGAGCAAAACACAAACGACGCGCAGGTCGCGATAAGGAGAGGTCTTATGTTTGATTGCTTGCAGGTACTTTAACTTCTTCCACTCAGTTACTTCCTGTTCATGTTTACCATTTCATGACTGGTTAAATGTCAGTGTGGCCAAACCCGGGCATGTGTCAGATCGAGAACGCGCCACCAGGTGTTGTCACTGACTTCGGTAGACTTCCAGAT
>DATKYN010000192.1:0-6863 GCA_035528435.1 Burkholderiales bacterium | reverse complement strand
TCGAGTGCCGCCGGGCTGGGCACCAACTGGAAAGAATTGACGCAACAGCGCATTCTGACGCATGTTGAGGCCCGCCAGTTGCGCCGCAATGAGCGTGTGCTGGCAGGATTGCGCATCAGGCTGCACTATCTGGCCAAGCGTCGTGAAGACAGGCTGATATTCGATTTCCAGAGTGCGCTTGCGACCGAATACGGTCTGAAAAGCACTTCGGCAAAGCGGGCCAGCGAGCAACTGATGCAACAGTTCTACACAACTGCCAAGTCGGTCAAGTTGCTCAACAGGACGATCCTGCAGAATTTGCGCTTGCGGATTTTCCCGCAAGTGCCAAGACCCCCTGTCATGGTGAACAAACAATTCCAGATCCGGGGGGAATTGCTGGAGGCGCGAGGCACTGGTGTGTTTCAGAAATATCCGTCTGCGATCCTCGGCATTTTTCTGCTCTGGCAAACACACCCGGAGGTCAAGGGCCTGGGTGCCGGAACAATGCGCGGACTATGGCATGCACGTGATCTCATAGACTCGGCATTTCGGCGCAGCAAGGAACATCGCGCGCAATTCATGGAGATCCTGCGACTGCCCTCCGGGCTGACCCATACCCTGCGCCGCATGAATGAGTACGGTGTGCTGGGAAGATACCTGCCCGAGTTCGGCCGCATTGTCGGACAAATGCAACACGATCTGTTCCACGTCTACACGGTGGATGCGCACATTCTGATGGTGGTGCGAAACCTGCGCCGCTTCGCAGTGCCCGAAATGGCGCACGAATACCCCTTGTGCAGTCGCCTGATTTCCGAGTTCGAAGTCCCTGAACTGCTGTATATCGCCGGGCTCTATCACGACATTGCCAAGGGACGAGGCGGCGACCATTCCCAGCTGGGAATGAAGGATGCCAGGCGATTCTGTGCGCGCCACGGTCTCAGCGAACAGGACACGGAGCTGGTGGTCTGGCTGGTCGAGAAGCATTTATACATGTCCTCAGTGGCGCAGAAACACGACTTGTCCGATCCCGCTGTAATTGCTGCGTTCGCAGGTGAAGTCAAGACCGAGCAGAGGCTTGTCGCCCTATATCTGCTTACCGTGGCAGATGTGCGTGGCACGAGCCCAAAGGTCTGGAATGCATGGAAGGCAAAATTACTGGAAGATCTGTTTCATACGACCCGTCGACACATCGAACATGGTGCGGTGTCCCATGATCGCGTTCTGGCCTCGAAGCATCAACGGGCACTGGAACGATTACGAGCTTACGCCATTGCTGATGATGCACACGAATCCCTCTGGAAGAAGCTCGACGACAGCTATTTTCTCCGCCACGATGAGCAGGACATCGCCTGGCATACCCGCATGCTTGGCTACCTGGAGGACACGCCATCACCGGTTGTCAAGGCGCGCCTGTCTCAGGTGGGTGAAGGTCTGCAGGTGATGATTTACGCGGCTGACGAGAATTTGATGTTTGCAAAAATCTGCGGATTCTTCGAGAAAACCAACTTCGATATTGTCGAGGCAAAAATCTATACCACCCGGCACAATTACGCACTCGACACATTTCAGGTCATGACCACCGGCGATCCAGGCATTCACTACCGGGACATGATTCGCTACGTCGAACACGAATTGCCGATCTGGCTCAAGCGCACGGACATGCCGTCTCCCAGCAACGGACGCATGTCGCGTCAGCTGCGTAATTTTCCGATTTCACCCGAAGTCGCTGTCCGGCCGGATGACCGCGCGCAGTTCTACTATTTAAATATTGTTGCTGGTGATCGCCCGGGATTGCTTTACCGCATCGCACTGGTGCTCGCGAGTTATCAGATCAGCATCTTTATGGCTAAAATCAATACGCTCGGCGAGCGCGCAGAAGACATGCTGCTGGTGCAGGGAGAGTCATTAAAGGATGCACGCAGTGTAGTGCGTCTGGAATCAGCACTCTTCCAGGCGCTACAGGCCAAAACACAGTAGAGCGCGCCTGAACTGCAACAGGACTCAGTTTCCTGTCTGGGTCTCGTCAGGAAACTGCTGATCCGGGAACAACTCTGCGTTGAAACCAAAAAGCTGAAGATCGCGAATGCGCATCGGGTAGAGAATACCGTCGAGGTGATCGCATTCGTGCTGCACAACCCGTGCATGAAATCCGTCAACAGAGCGGTCAATCGGCTTGCCAAACTGGTCGCAACCGCGATAGCGCACGCGCGTGTATCGCGGCACCACCCCGCGCATACCCGGAACGGACAAACACCCTTCCCAACCGTCGTTCATCTCGTCACCCAGCCGTTCGATAACCGGATTAACGAGCACCGTGGAAGGAACGGCCGGCGCATCGGGATATCGCTGCGAAGCCGGGACACCAAATATCACGACTTGCAACGACACCCCGATCTGCGGCGCCGCAATTCCCGCACCGCTCATCGCCTGCATCGTGTCCCGCATGTCTTCGATCAGGCCGTGCAGTTCCGGCGTGTCGAATTCTTCTACCTTCTGCGCGCGTTTGAGCAGCAGCGGGTGCCCCATGCGCAAGACCGGTCTAATCGGCATGTTTTTCAACCAGCGTTGACAGCAAAACCCTCACCTTTTCCATGGCTTCATCGAGTACGCCGCGAATGACGTCGAGATCGATGCGCTCTGCGCTATCGCCACGCCCTGCCGCCCAATTTGCCACTACGGTGATACTCGCGTAGCACAGTCCCATCTCACGGGCCAGCGCCGCCTCCGGCATGCCGGTCATGCCAACCATGTCTGCCCCATCACGCTCCAACCGGTTGATCTCACCAGCGGACTCCAGCCGCGGCCCCTGCGTCGCCGCATAAACACCTCCATTAATGAGAGGAATGCCTTTTTCGATTGCCGAGTTGATCAATTCCTGGCGCAAGTCCTCGCAATACGGGTGCGTAAAATCAATATGGGTAACCGGCTGCTCAGGACCGTCAAAAAACGTGTGCATCCTTCCATAGGTGTAGTCGATGATCTGGTCAGGCACCGCCAGCACGCCTGGCTCGAAATCCTTCCGGATACCACCCACCGATGCCACCGATGCCAGGCCGGAAACACCTTGCGCATGCATCGCCCATATGTTTGCCCTGTAATTGACCGCGTGGGGTGGAAGCGTATGTCCGTAACCGTGTCGCGCAATGAATACGACGTCATGCCCATTGAGCGATCCGAACGTGAGGGCGCCTGATGGCTCTCCATACGGTGTACGCACCACCTCGCGTCGTGTGATTTCCAGATTCGACAACTGGGTGAGTCCGCTGCCGCCAATGATTCCGATCATGTTTTCATCCCGAAATTTCCGTTGTTATTCCTTGAGCGCATAGACCGCCGGCAAATTACGCCAGGCGTCACGCACATCCATGCCAAACCCGAAGACATAACGGTCCGGAACGCTAACACCGACAAAATCCGCGGTTATCGGCTTTTCCTTTGGCAAATCCTTGTCAGCGAACACGGCGGTATAAACCACCTCGGCGCCATTGGTGAGCAGCCATTTCCGGATTTCCGCCAGTGTGGCGCCCTCGTCCAGGATGTCATCGATTACAAGAACAGTACGGCCGGCGACACTGGAACGAGGCTTGACGATCCACTCGATATCTCCGCCTGTGGTTGCGCCGCGGTAGCGCGTTACATGCACATAATCGAACTCAAGCGGAAACCGCAGCATCGGCAGCAGTTGGCCGGTGAATACCACCCCGCCCCCCATGACGCTGAGGACGAGTGGCACCTTGTCGCGCACCTCACGGGTAATCTCTGCGGCAACGCGCCGAACCGCCGCATCGACAGTATCTTTGTCACAAACAAGGTCAGCGTCTTCCAGAAGACCCCAGGTTTCGGTTGCGTCCAGCATTAGAGTTGCCCGTGACTAGCCATCATGATCCAACGTCTGCAGAAACGCCCGGAAGTCCTTGGCGACTTCCGGGTGGCGCAACCCATAGCGCACGTTCGCCTGAAGATAGCCGAGCTTGGAGCCACAGTCGTAACGGGTACCATTGAAGGTGTATGCCAACGCTTTCTGTTTTCCAAGCAAGGATGCTATTCCGTCCGTTAGCTGTATCTCACCGCCAGCACCACGCTGCACGCCTTCGAGTTCATCGAATATTTCAGCCGTAAGCAGGTAGCGCCCCACCACAGCCAGTGTAGACGGCGCCACCGCGGGATCGGGTTTTTCGACGATCGCCTTGATTGGCCGTTCGTCACCACTTGCATTGCCGCAATCCACAATGCCGTAAGACGACGTATCCTCGGGCGCGACGTTCTCGACAGCGATGACCGAACACGACTCGCGCTCATAAATTTCCACCATTTCGCTCAGTGCGCCCCGCGCTGAATCTATTAGATCGTCCGCGAGAACGACCGCAAACGCCTCGTTACCCACGACAGGTCGCGCGCACAACACCGCATGCCCAAGACCGAGCGCCTCGGCCTGGCGAACGTAGATACAGTTAACGTGCGAAGGGATGACATCGCGAGCCAGTTCAAGGAGCGCTTGCTTGCCGCGAAGCTCCAGCTCTGTTTCCAGTTCGTAGGCCTTGTCGAAATGATCTTCAATCGGCCGTTTGTTCCTGCCGGTGACGAAGACCATGTCCGTGATTCCCGCTGCTACCGCTTCTTCCACCGCGAATTGAATCAGCGGTTTGTCTACGATCGGCAGCATCTCTTTCGGGCTGGCCTTGGTCACGGGGAGAAACCGCGAACCGAGACCTGCAACCGGAAACACTGCCTTGGTGATTTTCTTCAACTTGTCTGCTCCTTCGCAACGTTATCGAGCAATTCTAACAATGCCAGCTCATCGATGACGGCAACACCCAGTTTTTTCGCCTTGTCCAGCTTGCTGCCAGATTCCTCACCAGCAACGAGATAATCTGTTTTCTTCGAAACACTGCCAGTAACCTTGCCACCGCTGGACTCGATTCGGGCTTTCGCCTCATCCCGTGTCATATTCGGCAACGTCCCCGTAAGCACGAGAGTCTTGCCGGAAAGCGATCCCTGGCCAGCCGACGAAGGCACTCGCCTGGCCCAGTGCACACCAGCCGCTACCAGCCTCTTGATCACCTCCTGATTGTGCGGCTCGCGGAAGAAACGGTACACGCTGGCGGCAACGACAGGGCCGACCTCCGGCACGGTCTGGAGCACATCCTCATCGGCTTCCATCAAGGGAGCGAGGTCACCGAAATGGGTAGCCAGATCTTTTGCAGTCTGCTCGCCAACATTACGTATTCCCAGCGCATAGATGAACCGCTCGAGAGATGTGTCCTTGCTGGCAGCCACAGCCGCCACCACATTGGCCGCCGACTTCTCCGCCATTCGCTCGAGTCCGACCAGGGTCTGCACAGATAAATCATAAAGATCTGCCGGGCTCTTCAGAAGGTCATTGTCGACCAGTTGATCAATCAGTTTTTCCCCGAGGCCGTCTATGTCCATTGCCCGCCTGGAGGCAAAATGCCATAACGCCTGCTTGCTCTGGGCCGGACAAAACAAGCCAGCCGTGCAACGCGTAGCAGCCTCGCCCTCCGCGCGCTCCACGCCGGATCCGCAAACCGGACAGGTCGCCGGCATATCGAACTTGCGCGCATTCACGGGCCGGCGCTGGGCCACAACCCCGACGATCTCCGGAATCACGTCACCTGCTCGCCGAACAACGACGAAATCGCCAATGCGCACGTCCTTGCGCCGGATTTCATCTTCGTTATGCAAAGTCGCATTCGTCACGGTTACGCCACCCACTCTGACGGGCGCCAGCCGCGCGACCGGCGTCAATGCGCCGGTTCGACCAACCTGAACATCGATGCCAAGCAACTCGGTGACTTCTTCCTGGGCAGGAAACTTGTGGGCAAGCGCAAAGCGCGGTGCTCTGGATACAAATCCCAGTTGCTGCTGCGCCTGAAGCGAGTCCACCTTGTAGACGACGCCGTCAATTTCATACGGTAAGGACGCTCGTTGATTACCGATTTCCCGGTAGTAGTGGAGCAATCCCTCAACCCCTTTGACAACGTCGCGCTGTCGAGCCACCGGAAACATCATGGATTGCAGGTAATCGAGCTGGCGGCTGTGGGCATCATCGGGAACATTGCCACCATCGACGGTACCAATGCCATAGGCAAAAAAAGCAAGCCGCCGCGAGGCGGTGATCTTCGAGTCGAGTTGTCGCAGGGATCCGGCGGCGGCGTTTCGCGGGTTCGCGAACAACTTTTCCCCTCGCTCCGCCTGTTGCTGGTTCAATGCCTCGAAGTCTCGACGTAGCATCAGCACTTCGCCACGCACTTCGAGCAAATCCGGCACCGCACCCGCAAGGCGCAGCGGTATGGCCCGAACAGTCCGCAAATTTGCCGTCACGTCCTCGCCGGCGTAACCGTCTCCCCTGGTTGCGCCCAGAGCCAGTATTCCCTGACGATAGGTTAGTGCAACGGCAAGTCCGTCAAACTTGGGTTCCGCCGCGTACGCAATATCGCCACTATGTTCCAGGGTCTCGCACACACGCCGGTCGAAAGCAACGATCTCGTCATCGGCAAATGCGTTATTGAGTGACAACATTGGTGTGCCGTGCTGCACCGTCTCGAATTTTGGCAACGGTGCACTCCCCACTCGCTGGGTCGGGGAGTCTTCGGAGAAAAGTGCCGGGTACTGCGTTTCAAGCTTCTGCAACTCCCGGAACAGGCGGTCGTACTCGGAGTCCGATATTTCCGGTGCATCCTCTGCGTAGTACGCGTAGTTTGCCTGTCGAATCTGCTTGCGCAGTTCCTCCGCCCGGGTCCGAACACCAGACGGAATACCCGTCATCAGGAGAACAGCTGGCGCGCGGTCGCACTTCCGGCGGGTATTGCGCGCCTGTCCATTGTCTCGTAGGTTGATCTCAACTGATTACGAATCTTCTCGAG
>DATKYN010000191.1:0-3596 GCA_035528435.1 Burkholderiales bacterium | reverse complement strand
AGTTGCCTTTCTTTCGACGCGCTTGTTGCCGTTGCCATTGAGGCAGACGGGTGAACAATTGACGTGAAGTGACGCGCCTTCGTAGTCACCCGGGAATGTCCCAAAGCGATCTGCGAAACCGAGAATCGCCGAGCGGTAGCCGCTTTCGTCGGCCATCAGTTTGTGCACCCTGGCGCTGCGTATTAACTGCTGCCCCTTCATCACGCCGCCCACCAGCAGCCCAACGACGATCATAACGATTGCGATTTCGATAAGCGTGAAACCTGTTTGGCGGCCTTGCACCGGCAAGCCGAAACGGGGGGGCGGTGCAAACAGTTTCACAACAAGAACAGTTTTGGCGTGGCCTGACTGTAACGCTTGTCAATACCAGCGAGGGCATCACAATATTCCGGGAGCAAATGTTTCGAGGTCAAGTCAGGCTCGATCGTAATACGCACACGCGACGTCAAGTGTTGCCTCCGCATGGGAATTGGGTTTTACCGAAAGCCACAACTGTCTGGGCATATCGCCAGACGACCAGACCAGGGCGCCGTACTCATCGAGCATGTCGATTCGCCGAACCCGGTTGACCCGCAATTCGCAGTCAATTTCCACAGTCCCCCTGGTTTCCTTGAAGACGGTTGCTTTGCCGTTGCCGTCAAAGTTCTCGGTGAACTGACGCGTATAAAGGCCTCGCTTGATGACCTGCAGACTGCCATTGATCATCGTGATCGAATCAACATCAATATAGAACTTCGCTTCGGGGTCGGCCCCAACCTCTATCCAGGTCTCGGCCACGGCAGCCGGTACGGAAACCGTCAGAACTAGCAGGGTTACAGCCAGGGCACGCATGGAGTCTCCGATGGTGTGAGATCATTTCGGTCAATCGCGGGATTCAAAAAAAACCGTGGCCCCGAATCGCATGAAGAACTGCCGTTACAGGACCAGCCGCTGTGCAAACCTTACCGTCTCCGCGCCCAATTGCTCAAGCAAACGCTGCTGAGCCGGGTCCTTGAGCTTTCCGGCATCATCAAAGGCATCGCGGGCCGAACCGATTCCAACCCTGTCCGGCACAACAACCATCCCGAGATAGGCCAACTGCGCACGCAGTAATGACTGCCCGCGCAACCCGGCAAGCGCGCCGGGCGAGGCCGACATTACGCCGGCAACCTTGCCGGAATAGGCCGCCAATGGTGGTTCGTCATCCTCACGACGAGAGGCCCAGTCGAGAGCATTCTTGAGCAAGGCGGGAAACTGGCTGTTGTACTCAGGCGTAGCGATCAGCACGCCATGGTGCTCGATCAACAAGCGCTTGAACGCGCGAGCCGAGTCCGGCAAACCATCGGCGGCTTCCGCATCGCCATCGTAGATCGGCATCGGAAAGTCACGAAAATCGATTATGGTCACGTCGGCGCCTGCATTGCGTGCGCCAGCGGCAGCGACGGCAACGGCTTTTCGGTTCAACGAATCCTTGCGCAGGCTACCTGCGAACGCCACTAACTTCGGAACTGCCATGTCCTGCCTTTCTTCCCTGCCAGCGAGAATAACCGTCAGCGCCTTGTCAACCTGTTGCCTCGGTGAGCTCCCCCGACCGCATGCGCTCGGTCAGCTCAGCCGCCGTCATGGGTTTGCCAAACAGATAACCTTGCGCGTACTGGCAACCGTACGCATTCAAAAACGCCAACTGTGCCTCGGTCTCAACACCCTCCGCCGTCACCTGCATGCCGAGACTGCGAGCCAAAGTGATGATTGCACGCACGATTGCGGCGTCATTCTGATCATTCGATATATCCCGCACAAACGACTGGTCGATCTTCAGCAGATCGACCGGCAGGCGCTTCAGGTAGGACAGGCTCGAGTAACCCGTCCCGAAATCGTCGATGGCTATGCCCACACCAAGCTGTTTGAGTTTCTCTACAGCGACAATGGCGGCTTCAGCATCCTCCATAACAGCGCTTTCGGTGAGCTCAAGTTCAAGCGACTGCGGCGAAATCTGCGCTTCTCTGATGACCGTGCTGACGAGTTGCGGGACGTCATACTGCTGAAACTGGCGGGCGGACACATTGACGGCGATCTGGGGCCTCAACCCCATATTCTGCCAGGCACGGATCTGGCGGCAGGCCGTGCGCAACACCCACTCTCCCATCTGCCCAACCATCCCGGATTCTTCGGCGACAGGAACGAACCGCGACGGCGGAACCTGACCCAGTTCAGGGTGCCGCCATCGGATCAATGCCTCGGCACCGATCACCTGGCGCGTAGCAAGGTCAATCTTCGGCTGGTACGCCAGATACAGCTCCTCACGCTTGAGTGCGAGACGCAAACCAGTTTCGAGAACCATGCGTTCCTGCACTTCGGAATTCAGCGCCTGCGTAAAAAACTGGTAGTTGTTGCGCCCGAGCGTTTTCGCGCTATGCACCGCGGCGTCCGCATGCTTGGTCAATTCGTCCGCAGACTTGGCATCGTCGGGGTACATACTGATACCGACCGATGCCGACACAAAAACATCCTGCGAAGCGCCAGGAAACGGCACGGCAATTTCAGAAAGAATCTTCGAAGCGCATCCGGTTACCGCACCCAAACGCCCGGCATCCCTGAGCAGTATCGTGAATTCGTCACCGCCAACGCGAGCCACCGTATCCGTCTCGCGCTTGCATTGTTTCAAACGCTCCGCGGCGGCTTTCAGAATCTCGTCTCCGGCGTAATGGCCAAGCGATTCGTTAACCATCTTGAAACGATCGACGTCGATGTGCACCACGGCAATGCGTTCTCTCGTGTGCTTCGCCTGTGCGACTGCCTGCGTCAGACGATCGTGCATCAGCGTCCGGTTAGGTAGTCCGGTAAGCACATCATAATTCGCAAGATACTGGGCACGTTCCTCAGCGTGTTTACGCTCGGTGATATCACGCGAAGTCAGGACAATGCCAGCCACCCCGGGATGATCGAGCAGATTGTTACCGAGGACCTCCAACCATATCCATGAGCCGTCTTCGTGGCGATATCGCAGTTCGATTGGCACAGGACTGCCGCCACTGGTGAGATTGGCAAACGATTCTCGCGCCCGTTCGATATCCTTGGGGTGAACCGAAGCGAACGGCATCTTGCCGATCAAAGCCCCTGGGGCGTAACCAAGGATCCGCGAAGCAGCCGCGGACTCGTAGAGTGTTGCGCCCGCGACATCATGGATGGTGATGATGTCGAACGAATTCTGCACCAGTGCGCGAAACCGCTCTTCGCGTTCCTGCACTTCACCGTCCTTGCGCAACAGTTCCTTGATGCGTTTGAGAAAGCTGGGTTTCAACTAATCTTCAATGCCAAACGAAGGAGTCGGCGCGACCGCCGACTGTGCCGGCGCCCCCCTGTTCCGACATCAGGGAGAATGCTGCTCTTGACGCGCGGACCGATTCTATAGCCGGGCCGCGCCGCGAGCAAATACGGTTTTCAAGGCAAAACCACGGGTTACGCCCCAAACCGGATAAAGCGAGCGACTTTCATGCCATTTCCACCGATACGCACACGCCGCCAGAGCGTTTCACCGCGTCTCGATCCTGCCCCATATCGTCACCTGTCTGACCCGCGGCCCCGGTGTACAAATCGCCTCCGGGTAAGGGCAGCCA
>DATKYN010000190.1:0-2855 GCA_035528435.1 Burkholderiales bacterium | reverse complement strand
GGCAAGACGTTGACGATGATACGGCAACCAGACAGGAAGGCGCCGAGGCCATCATCACCGGCGAAACCTTCAACGCCGTCGACCGCTGAGCCGGACCGACTCCAGCCGCGCACCACATATCCAAGTGAAACAAGGTGCCTTGCGATCAGACCACCGATAACACCGGTGCCCATGACGCCGACTGGCCACTGGCTCGCCAGCACAGGTGCAAGTGGCCGCCAATTTGTCGCCGTCTGCTGCTCGCTGTAAGCCGGCATGTTGCGATGAAAATGCAGTACAGCGTAAACGGCGTACTCGGCCATCTGCGGAGCGAGGCCGGCGTCGAGCAGGCGCACGACGGGCAGCCGCGGCGTCGTCGGGTCAGCGAGCAAAGCGTCAACACCTGCGCCAAGCGACAGTATGGCTCTGAGGTTGGGAAGCTTTTTCAGCAAACCGGATGGCGGATTCCAGACAAGCGCATAGTGAACAGCGTTCATGTCCTCGACGTTGGGCCAGATCTCGAACCGCATGTCCGGAAACGCTGCGGCAAATGCCTGTCGCCAGGGTGCCGGATCGTCCCCTTTACTGTAGAACAACAGGCTCATCGGTCAAACCGTGTATCGATGTAAACAGCGCACTCAGGGAGCCTGAACTTCGAGGTTGTCGATCAACCGGGTGATGCCAAGCGTCGCCGCGCCAAGGATGACGAGATCGGAATCTCCAGGACCGGGCCGGCGCAGCCCACGCTGGGTTCGCACGACGACATAATCTACATTCCATCCATGCCGGGAGAGCAGCGCACCGGCGGCATACTCCATCGCGACGAACTTGCGATCACCATCCTTGATGGCGTCCCGTATCTGCAAAATAGCTTCACGCAATCGCTGCGCTTCCTGCCTTTCTTCCGGTGACAGGTAACGATTGCGCGACGACAGCGCCAGACCATCTTCCGCACGGACTGTTTCTGCCGGAATAATACTGATCGGCAATGCAAGCTGATCGACCATGTCACGAATGATGGCTAGCTGCTGATAGTCTTTCTTGCCGAATACCGCCGATTGCGGTTGAACCATATTGAACAGCTTCGACACCACCGTGCAGACTGCACGAAAATGGCCGGATCGAAATCTTCCTTCGAGTTTTCTCGCGACTTTCGGCGGATCGATATAAAACGCCTGCGGCCCCGGGTACATCTGATCTTCATCAGGATAGAAAACAATGGTGTTGCCCGCCGCTTCCAGCTTCGCGCAATCGTCTTCAAAAGTGCGCGGATATCGCTCGAAGTCTTCACCCTGTCCGAATTGCAAACGGTTGACGAAGATTGTCGTTACCGTAAGAGGCGCATTCTCCAGCGCGATCTTGACCAGGCTGAGATGGCCGTCGTGGATATTTCCCATTGTTGGCACGCAGCATACCGCTCGCTCCGCGGAAAGCCGTTTACGCAACTCGTCAAGTTTTGAGATGATTTCCATAGTCTTCTTGAACCGAATCCGGATGGTGATAGCTTGCCAAAAAATTATCGCAGGGCCGGATCAGTAATGTTTTCTTCTTTACGCGCTCCGTGCCAAGCAATAAACAGCTCGACCGGAACTGTACACCCCGCGATGACTCCTCCCCGGATGGCAACACCCGGTACTCAAACAGCCCGCATGTATAAACACCTTGTACTCAGAAACAATGCTCCGCCGCGGGAAAGGTGCCTGCCTTGACTTCCTTGACGTAGTTTCCCACAGCGGCACTGATTGAATCGGCACCCTGCATGAAATTCTTTACAAAACGCGGCTTGCGGCCCTGATAGATATCCAGCATGTCATACAGATTCAGGATCTGGCCGCTGCAGTGCGGCCCGGCCCCGATTCCGATGGTGGGGATGTCCAGTGCATCGGTTAGCTGCCGCCCCACTTCGGCCGGAACCAGTTCGACCACCAGCAGACTTGCCCCTGCATCCTGCAGCGCCTTGCCCGCCTTGACGAGTTCAAGCGCTGCGTCATCGGTTTTGCCCTGCACCTTGAATCCACCCAGCGCATGTACTGACTGCGGTGTGAGTCCGATATGGCCGCACACGGGAATGCCCCGGCTTACCAGAAACTCCACGGTTGGCGCCATGACCTCACCGCCTTCGAGTTTGACCATGTGCGCACCAGCACTCATCAGTTGCGCGGCACTGCCGAAGGCTTGTTGTGGACTTTGCTGATAGCTGCCGAATGTAAGATCGCCAAGCACCATCGCCCGTTGCGTCGCACGTGCGACGCAACTCGTGTGATAAACCATGTCATCAAGGGTCACCGGCAAGGTTGAATCATGCCCCTGCACCACCATGCCAAGAGAATCGCCGATCAGAAATATATCGATACCGGCAGCGTCAAGAAGCCCGGCAAAACTCGAATCGGTGCAGGTGAGCATGGTGATGGCATCGCCCTCCTGCTGCATTTTTTGAAGCGTACCCGTCGTAACTTTTGCCATTTTCAATTTCCCGAAATCAAATATGAGCGGCGCGGTTGCTTGTACCCTGTTATCGCGCCCTGCGAAAATAATTCTGCACCTTGCCCTGGAAAACCCGGCGCCTGCCGCTAGAACAATTTGCACCCTGCGTTAGAAGCATGTCCACTTTACGTCATGGAAACATGTTTTGCATTGACTGCAAAACAAGGTCACCGTGGCATCAATCACCCTTGCTGAAAAATGCGCGTGGCCCTTTCATTTCGCTGATGCGCCGCAACAATAAATCAAAATCGGCCTCATCATCAACAAAGTTCAGCTTGTCACTGTTGACGATGAGCAGTGGTGCAGCGTCGAACTGATAAAAGAAACGCCGGTACTCATCAGCGAGCCGACTCAGATAGTGCTCATCAATATCGCGCTCGTAGCTCTTGTCG
>DATKYN010000189.1:0-8333 GCA_035528435.1 Burkholderiales bacterium | reverse complement strand
CCCCAGTGACCAGGCGTGGCAGGGAACAGTTGCAAGCACTAGTAACGGACAGCAGCGACCACAAGTAACCAAGGAGTAGCAGTGACGATTCCGGAATTTGTCTCCAATAACATCTGGCTGGTGGCAGCCGCTGTGATCAGCGGTGGCTACGTGGTCTGGCCGTGGATTTCCAGGAGCACCAGCGGCTTGCAGGAGCTTGGGCCAATGGAGGCGGTTCAGAAGATGAATCGAAAGGATGCCGTGGTGCTCGATGTGCGCGAACAAGCGGAGTTCAGCGCCGGACATGTCACGGGAGCGAAGCACTTCCCCCTGGCGTCGCTCGAAAAGCGCGCAGATGATCTGAAAAAGTTCGTCAAGAAGCCGGTTCTGGTGGTGTGTGCAAGCGGAGCCCGATCACGGACGGCCTGTGCCGCGCTGAAAAAGCAGGGCTTCGAGGATGTTGCTTTGCTGGCTGGCGGCATGGGGGCCTGGCAGCAAGCCAGCCTGCCGGTGGAAAAATCGTAGTGTTCCGGGTTGGAACAATGATCATTGACGCCGCAGCGGTCGGACAGAATGGCCAATCCTGAAGGCGCTCAGAAGGTATTGATGTACTGCACGGCACTGTGTCCGTTCTGCCGGATGGCGGATAGCTTGCTCGCCAGCAAGGGTGTTGCCGATGTGCAGCGAATCAGGGTTGATCTCGAACCTGCGCTACGCCAGGTAATGATGGAGCGAACCGGGCGCCGTACGGTGCCGCAGATATACATCGGCGACTTTCATGTTGGCGGTTATGATGAACTGTCAGGCTTGGAGCGCGCAGGCAAACTTGATCCACTGTTACGGGGCGACCGGGATTAGCCCGGTGCAGGTAGACCAGGCAGACTATTAACGCAAACGACGAGGCGGGAATGAGCGAACAGCAACAGAATGACCAGCCGGTGTTTTCCATTGAGAAACTTTACGTGAAGGATTTGTCGGTTGAGGTGCCCGGGGCCCCGCAGATCTTCCAGGAACGTGAGGCGCCGCAGGTTGAGGTGTCGATGAACAACGCGGGCAAGGCCATCAGCGATGGTTATTATGAAGTCGTGATCAACCTCACTGTGACTGCCAAGGTCAAGGAAAAGACCATGTTTCTGGTCGAAGTGGCGTATGGCGGCGTATTCCAGGTCCGCAATGTGCCGGAGTCGGAAATCGATATGGTGATGGGCGTGACCTGCCCGAATATCCTGTTTCCCTATTTGCGCGAAGTCGTCTCTGAGACCGTGTCGCGAGCCGGATTCCCGCCAGTCATACTGCATCCAATGAATTTCGAAGCCATATTCAAGGCGCGCCAGCAAAAGGGCGACGAGCAAGCCGCCGCGGGTGCGACTACGCACTGAAGCGTATGCGATTACTTGCCGCTGTAGTTTCTGTTCTGGCAGCTTATACCGCCCCGGTCGAGGGCTATGCGATCGAATTCAGGTCAGTTGCAGACGAGATCACGGTGCTCTATGACGCCCCTTCGAGACAATCGGACAAACAACTCATCCTGAGCAGGGGTTATCCGGTCGAGGTGATTATTGCCACGGATGGATGGATGCGGGTGCGCGACGAGGCTGGCACGTTCGGCTGGATCGAATCGGCGCGGCTTGATGCCAAACGAACGGTGATGGTGTCCGCAGAGATTGTCGATGCCCATGATGGGCCTGATGATTCAGCCGCAGTGGTGTTCAGGGCGACAAAAGGCGTATTCCTCGATTTTCTGGATGTGTCGGGCGGTTGGGCCAGGGTGAAGCATCGCAGCGGCGTGGTCGCCTTCATCCGGCTGACTGATCTCTGGGGCGTATGAGGCTGGCGGTGATCGGCGCAGGGGCATGGGGAACGGCGCTTGCGGTTGCCATGTCAGCCAATCATTCCGTGTCGCTTTGGTGCCGCAGCGCCGGAGAGGCTGACCGGTTGCGCCGCGATAAGGAAAACAAGCGCTATTTGCCTGGAATCAGTCTCGGTAGTGCGCTGCGTATTTCGCACTTTGGCGAGGCAGTCGGTGAGCCCTTCGAGCTTTCGTTGTTTGCGGTTCCGACGGCCGGGTTGCGTGAAGCGTTTCAGCGTGTACGCGGCCACATGGGTGAAGCGGGGTGTGTGTGGGCGTGCAAGGGATTCGAACAAGGTACCGGCAAACTGCCTCATGAGGTGGCTTCGGAAGAACTTGAGCCGGCAACTTCTCGCGCAGCCCTGTCCGGGCCGAGTTTTGCCGCCGATGTGGCAAGAGGGTTGCCGACCGCGGTGACACTTGCCTCAAGCGAAGAGGCGTTTGCGGTTTCAACGGCAAAGATACTGCACACCCGGCGATTTCGTATCTACTCAAGCACTGACGTGATCGGTGTCGAAATCGGTGGCGCCGTCAAGAATGTCATCGCGATTGCGGCAGGCATCTGCGACGGACTGCGTCTTGGTGACAGTGCGCGGGCGGCCCTGGTGACCCGGGGGCTGGCTGAAATGACCCGCCTGGGCCTGAAGCTGGGTGGACGCGTCGAGACCTTCATGGGGCTTTCCGGATTGGGAGATCTGACCTTGACCTGCGCCGGGGATTTGTCGCGTAATCGTCGTGTCGGTCTCACGCTCGCGACCGGGAAGAGCCTGACCGATGTTCTGTCTGAACTTGGTCATGTCGCAGAGGGTGTTCACACGGCCAGAGAGGTGTTGCGCATGGCGCAGCGGCTGGACGTGGAAATGCCGATCACGCAATCGGTGGTCGACGTGCTGGACGGAGCCGTGTCAGCGGCGGAAGCGGTCGATGCACTGTTGCAGCGTGACCCGAAGGCGGAAAGCGCCGGCTGACGCCGCATCCCGAACGGTTCTGCCTTGCGGGCCTGATGATTCGGCGGGCTGCTATCGGGCCCGGTTGCTGTTGTCTTTTCAAACCTGACCTTGCGGGCAGCGGTTGTCAGGCGCCGCCCTTGAAACCTGCCTGGCGCCAGACCTCGTAGACCGCGATGGCAACGGTATTTGCCAGGTTCAGGCTTCGATCTTGCGTCACCATCGGCAGCCTCAGGCGAAGTTCCGGGTCGAAGCCGGCCAGAACGTCCTCCGGCAAACCCCGTGTTTCCGGACCGAACACAAGCGCATCGCCCGGTGCGAACTGGAACTGGTCGTAAAAGCGGCTTGCCCTGGTCGTGAATGCCACCGCGCGTTTCGAAGGATGTGCGTTCTCCCATTCAGCCCAGTTCCGGTATTTTCGAATGTCGGTGAATGCGCGGTAGTCGAGGCCGGCCCGCCGAAGCTGGCGATCGTCCATCTGGAAGCCGAGTGGTTCGATGAGGTGTAGCCGGCTCCCGGTATTCGCGCACAGACGGATGATGTTGCCCGTGTTGGGCGGAATCTCTGGTTGAAAGAGGACGATGTCGATCATCTGGAGGCAAAAATCATTGGGTTAATAAATGTCATATAATCAGCTATATATGTCCAATAGTTCAATTATTGCTTAATATTATGACCGACGGCATCTGAAACTATGGGAAAACCTGAAAAAATTCGGATTGGTGAGCTCCTGGTGCAGCAGGGGCTCCTGACGCAGGACCAGTTGATGGCTGCGCTGGGTGATCAGAAGCGTACCGGTCGCAAGCTTGGGCGCGTCCTGATCGACAATGGTTACCTGAGCGAAGACCAGCTTGGCGCCGCCCTCGCGCAGCAGCTGCAGGTCTCCTTCATCGATCTCAGGCAATTCAATGTCAAGCCGGAACTGGCTATGCGTTTGCCTGAGACCCTGGCACGGCGGTTCCGCGTCATCCTGCTGCAAGAGGAGTCAAACGCCTACAGTGTCGGGTTCGCCGATCCGACTGACCTGTTTGCCTATGACGAACTCGCCCGGTTTCTGAAACGCGACATCCAGCTTGTGGTTGTTTCGGAATCGCTGCTGATGCAGACCATAGACCGCATCTACCGGCGTACCGAAGAGATCAGCGGCCTGGCCCTGGAGCTGGGGGCCGAGCTGGGAGAGTCGGTCATCGACCTGGGCAGCATGGTGCGCTCGCCGGGTGTCGAGGACGCCCCCGTGGTCAAGCTGCTGCAATCGGTGTTTGAGGATGCGACCGTCGTTCGCGCCTCGGATATCCACATCGAGCCGCAGGAGAAAAAACTCCAGATTCGTTTCCGTATTGATGGCGTGCTGCATATACAGACGCTGGCGGATCGAAAGATAGCGCCCGCACTCGTGTTGCGACTCAAATTGATGTCGGGACTCGACATTTCGGAAAAACGCCTGCCGCAGGACGGACGCTTCAACATCAAGGTGCGCGGCAATCAGATCGACGTCCGTATTTCGACCATGCCGAACCAGTATGGCGAATCGGTTGTCATGCGATTGCTCAACCAGTCGAGCGGGATACTGAAACTCGACGGCGTCGGCTTGCAACCGAAGCTGCTGGGGAAATTGCGCAAGGTGATGCAGCGCCCCAGCGGAATGGTGCTGGTCACCGGACCCACCGGTAGTGGGAAGACGACAACGCTTTACGCCATCCTGGAGGAGCTCAATACCGAAGAACGCAAAATCATTACGGTTGAGGATCCGGTGGAATATCGCTTGCCCGGAATCAATCAGGTGCAGGTGCATGAAAAAATCGACCTTACCTTTTCTCGCGTTCTAAGGACGGCGCTTCGTCAGGATCCGGACATCCTGCTGGTCGGCGAGATGCGCGATGGTGACACGGTTGAAACCGGATTGCGTGCCGCGATGACCGGCCACCTCGTTCTTTCCACCTTGCACACGAATGATTCGATCAGCTCGCCGATACGATTGCTGGACATGGGCGCACCAGCTTATATGGTCGCGATGTCGCTACAGGTTGTCATCGCGCAGCGACTGCTGCGGATGGTGTGTGACAACTGTGGTGAGCCGCAGCGGATATCGCCCCAGCAGGAAGCCTGGCTCCACTATTATGGAAAATCAGTCGCCGATGGCCAGGCTCGCAAGGGACGCGGCTGTACCCAATGCAATGGGACGGGCTACCTCGGCCGGGGTGGCGTATACGAAATGCTGGAGATGACTAAACCGCTGGTCGATGCGGCCAGCGCTGCCGACCCCGCAAAATTTGTGGCGGCAGGCCGTGAGCAGATCGCCGGCGAAACCATTATTGATCATGCCATTGACATGGTCGTTGCCGGTAAAACCACTATCGAAGAAGCGATGCGTATCAGCTCGCAGATTGAAGAGAACTGATGGGGCAATTCGCCTACCGGGGCCGGAATGCAGACGGTGGTCTTGTCCAGGGCGTATTGGAGGGTCACGATAGCGCAGCTGTTGCCACCGAGTTGTCCGCCAGTGGCGTGACCCCGGTCCGAATTGATGCGACGAGCAGCACGCCGGTGGCTAAATCCGATGATTTTGTTTCGCGTCTGACCCGGCGCAAGGTCGGGCTTGAGGACTTGCTGTTATTCAGCCGTCAGATGTACACGCTGCTCAAGGCGGGCGTTCCCATCATGCGTGCCCTTGGTGGGTTGCAGGATTCCACAACGAACCCGACGTTTCGTGACACCTTGCGCTCCATTCGCGCGAATCTTGATGCCGGCCAGCCCTTGTCGAGCTCACTGAACAGCCAGAAACAGGTGTTCTCATCGTTTTACGTTGCCATGGTATATGTCGGCGAAACGACCGGCATGCTTGAGCAGGTGTTTCTTCGCTTGTTCCACCACCTGGAGTTTCAGGAATTCATGCGCACCCAGGTGCGCTCGGCCCTGCGCTATCCCATGTTTGTCATCGCCACCATGGCCGTGGCAATCGTTGTCATCAACATCTGGGTGATACCGGCGTTTGCGAAGGTTTATGCGGGATTCAATACCGAATTGCCAGCCATCACCAAGCTGCTGATCGCGTTCTCGGAGTTCATGGTGAATACCTGGTGGATGATGGCCGCGGGGGTGGTTGTCGCGGTGGTCGCTTTTCGCGGCTGGACGCGAACGACCGAGGGCCGATTGGCATGGAGTCGGGCAATACTGCGCCTGCCGATCGCCGGCAAGATTGTTCTGAAGGCGGCGCTGGCTAGGTTCGCGCGCAGTTTCTCGCTTGCGGTGCGTAGCGGCGTACCGATCGTCCAGGGCCTGACGCTGGTATCGGAGACGGTTGATAACGCCTACATTGCGACTCGAATCGAGAAAATGCGTGCCGGCGTTGAACGTGGGGAGAGCGTACTGCGTACTGCGGCGAACGCTGGCGTGTTCACGCCGGTTGTGCTGCAGATGATTCTGGTCGGGGAGGAGTCCGGGGCACTGGACGACATGATGGAGGAGGTGGCCGGCATGTACCAGCGCGACGTGGAGTACGAGTTGAAGACGCTCGGCGCGCAGGTTGAGCCAATCCTGATCATTCTTCTGGGTATCCTGGTCCTGGTTCTGGCGCTTGGGGTGTTCCTGCCGATATGGGATCTGGGTACGGCGGCAATGAATTGACGACGCGATGGTTTACAGCCGCCCACGGAATGAATATGAACAGCGCCTATACGCAGCGCGGCGCGGCCTGGCGCGCAATGACGCCGGTTGGCAACAGAGTGCCAAATATGGGCAGAACGGCGCCACGTTAGTCGAATTTGCGGTGGCTGTGACCGTGCTGGGCGTGCTGGCTGTTACCTTGATGGGGCGGTTGCTGACCGCTGAGGAATATGCCGAAAAATCGGCAATGGAGTTGACTATTGCACATATGCGTGCCGGATTACGGGCACAAGTTGGCGCCTTGCTGATCGCCGATCGCGCCTCCGGGATTGCAGCGCTTGCCGGTGACAACCCGACCAATTGGCTGGATGTGGCGCCCGAAAATTACGTCGGGGAATATTACGGGCAGCCGCCTCAAGACATCGAGGGGGCGTGGTATTTCGACGCGACACGCCGCGAGTTGGTCTATACGGCGAACTCGCAGCGTCATTTCGTTCCGTCAGCGACTGACGGCTATACGGTGCGGCTGAAGATCGTGCCGGTTGCGGCATCGGCATCGGTGGTTTCGCCAGGCGAGCCCGGGTGGGTGGAGCTTGCGATCGTCAACAATTACCATTGGTTTTGAGGCACTTGGCATGATAGGTGCAGGTGTTATGAATAAAATTGCCTAGCTGAATACAGTGGGGGCTGAGGAATTATTGGATGCGGAGTAAAGCAGGTTTCACCCTGATCGAACTGGTGGTAACACTAAGTGTTATTGCGATTCTCGCGGCGCTGGCGTTGCCGCGCTATATCGCCTTGCAGACCCAGGCACGTGCCGCCAAGACGCAGGCGATTTTCGGTGGCATCCGGTCAGCAGCGGCACTGGCGCATGCGCAGGTGCTGGCGACCAACACCGTGACCAATGGTGCCACGGTTATTTCGATGGAAGGGCAGAACGTCACGATTATCAACGGTTATCCGACGGCAGACCTGGCGGGCATCATCACGGCGACGCAAATGAACACGACCGCAGACCAGATCACACTGACCGGCGGTGGTTCGAGTGCCGGGGACTTGCTGACGATCAACACCGTTGGTGGCACGGCAGGGACCTGCACGGTCACGTACCAGGCACCGGCGGCGGCCAATACATCGCCGGGCGTTGGAGTGAATACGGTGGGCTGCTGAGTTGGACCAATGTTTTATGTTTTCGAATCTTTTTTGGAATTCCATGGAGGGCAGGTGATGAAACAGCGCGGATTTACTTTGATTGAACTGGTTGTTGTAATTGTGATTCTCGGGATCCTGGCGGCGACGGCGTTGCCGAGGTTTATCGATCTTTCGGATGAAGCCCAGGCTGCCGCGACAACCGGTGTTGCAGCCGCTGCAACCTCGGGGTTCGCGATCAACTACGCAGCCGTCAAGGCGGGCAACGCCTCTGGTGTGCCAATTAACGGGGCTAACGCGGCAATCTGTCAGGTCGCTGGCGCCGGCACTGTTGGCTCCGTGATGACGGGTGGTATGCCTGCGGGATACACCGTTGCTGCTGGTGGAACCGCGACTGACTGCGCTCCCGCCGCGAATGATGGCTTGACAGGCACTTGCACCGTCGCAGACTCTGGTGCCACCACCTCTGCGGTGGTGACCTATATCTGCGCGCAGTAACGCCAAGCTTCGAGGCTGTTTTGTGCCGGCGCGACTGGCCCATGCCGTGATGGCGTGGGCCGGTTCGTTTGTGTGGCCGTAAATTCGGAAATGATTCGCAGCGCGGCGGAAAAACGGGCTCGCGGTTTCACGTTCATTGAACTGACCGTCGTCATCATTGTGGTCGGTATTCTGGCGGTTGTTGCGGTTGGCAAGCTGACAGGGGTCGACGGATTTACCGTCCAGGGGTTTTTCGAAACAGCGAAAGCCACGACGCGGTTCGCCCAAAAAGTGGCGGTGGCGCAGCGCACGGTCGTTGCGGTCGCCGT
>DATKYN010000188.1:0-9440 GCA_035528435.1 Burkholderiales bacterium | reverse complement strand
TGAACCCACAGCAGCGGCCGCGCACGCTTGACGAGGTGCTCGAAAGCATCGACGAGTCTGCACTGGTTCTGGTGCTGGACGGGGTGCAGGATCCGCACAACCTTGGAGCTTGCCTGCGGGTTGCCGATGCACTTGGCGCCCACGCCGTGGTGGCGCCGAAAGATCGCGCGGTCGGGATTACGGCCGCGGTAGAGAAGGTCGCATCGGGAGCGGCGCAGACGGTTCCCTACGTCGTCGTGACCAATCTTGCGCGTGCCTTGAAAGACATGAACGATCACGGAATCTGGACCGTTGGCGCAGCCCAGGGGGCATCCCTGCCGCTGGTCGGATGCGATCTCACGCGCCCGCTCGCGCTGGTTCTGGGTGCCGAAGGCGACGGCCTGCGGCAGCTGACCCGGCAAACCTGCGACGAACTGGTATCGATTCCGATGACGGGCACAGTTGAAAGTCTCAACGTATCGGTTGCCGCCGGTATCTGCCTATATGAAGCAAGGCGCCAGAGACAAGCGTCTGGTAGCGCGCCGGTACGTTCGTAAGCCCTTGACGATCCGGAAAATTGCTTGAGCATGTGGCTTGGCCCATGCTAGACTTCGCGCCCAATTCCGGGGCTGTTTAAGCCGCGGAAAAATTCGCACGCTCGCACACAGATGGGTGCCCGCAAATCGCGGGTTCCAGCGGGCGGAGGCTAAACCCAGACTGGAGAAATTATGTCCGTTACGATGCGGGAAATGCTCGAAGCGGGGGTGCACTTCGGGCATCAGACCCGATTCTGGAACCCCCGGATGGCCCCTTATATATTTGGCCATCGCAACAAAATCCACATCATCAATCTTGAGAAGACCCTGGAGTTGTACCTCGAGGCCGCGAAGTTCGCGCGTCAACTGGCAGCCAACAAGGGCACGATATTGTTTGTTGGTACCAAGCGTCAGGCTCGGGAAATAGTGCGTGAAGAGGCTACCCGTGCGGCGTCGCCATTTGTCGATTATCGCTGGCTGGGCGGGATGCTGACCAACTTCAAGACAGTCAAGCAGTCGATCAAGCGCTTGCGGGACATGGAGCAGATGGTCGAAGACGGCACTATGGACAAACTGTCCAAGAAGGAAAGTCTCACTAACCAGCGCGAGATGACCAAGCTCGACCGCAGCCTCGGCGGCATTAAGCTGATGAATGGCTTGCCTGACGCCTTGTTCATCATTGATGTTGGATTCCAGAAAATCGCGGTTGAAGAAGCCAACAAGCTGGGTATCCCGATCATCGGTGTGGTGGACACGAATCATTCTCCCGAGGGTGTCGACTATGTCATCCCCGGCAACGACGATGCGAGCCGCGCAGTGCGTCTGTACGCACGCGGTATTGCTGACGCTATTCTCGAAGGCCGCTCGCAGGTTGTGAACGAGATCGTCAGTGACGAGTTTGTGGAAGTGGACAGTTCGGAAGAGCAGGCTCCGGCCTGATTCAACGAGGCGGAAGATAAAGGGGCCTCGGCCCCTTTATTTTTGAGTTTCACCGGTCAATATTGTTTTGTCGCGGTCATCAGTGACGGCGACCAGGAACTACAAGGAGTTGGCAGTCATGGCGGACATCACCGCGAGTATGGTGAAGGAACTTAGGCAACGAACCGGAATGGGCATGATGGAATGCAAGAAAGCCCTGACCGAGGTCGATGGCGACATGAAGAAAGCCGAGGATCTGCTTCGTATCAAGAGCGGCGCCAAGGCGAACAAGGTGGCGGGACGCGTCGCCGCGGAAGGGGCGATCGGCGTTCACATAAGCGCGGATTCAAAGCTGGGTGCAATGGTAGAAGTGAATTGCGAAACGGACTTTGTTGCGAAAGACGGTAATTTTGGCGAGTTCGTGAATAATCTCGCAGAACTCGTGGCAAGTTCGGGGGAGACCGATGTTGACAAGCTCGCTCAGCAGAAACTGCCCTCCGGTGACACCGTCGAGGATAAGCGCCAGGCGCTGGTTGCCAAACTGGGCGAGAACATGACGATTCGGCGTGCGGCATTGCACCGGGCCGAGGGCAAGCTGGCCAGTTATCTGCACGGTATTCGCATCGGCGTCGTGGTTGATGTCGTTGGAGGCGATGACGCACTTGGTAAAGATCTGGCAATGCATATTGCCGCGTCGAAACCGGTCGCCATCTCACGCCAGCAGGTTGCACCGGAAGTCATCGAGCGTGAGCGCGAGATTGCCAAGGCGCGTGCCCTGGAGTCCGGCAAGCCCGAGAATATCGTCGAGAAAATCGTCGACGGTAGCGTGCAGAAGTTTCTCTCGGAAATAACCTTGTACGGTCAGCCGTTCGTAAAGGACGACAAGATGAATGTCGAGAAACTCCTTGCGTCGAAAAATGCAAAGGTGGCGGCATTCAGCCTTTTCGTGGTCGGTGAGGGGATCGAGAAAAAGACAACCGACTTCGCGGCTGAGGTCGCGGCCCAGACTGCGCAGGCACGCTGAGACGAGAACAGGTGATGAACGAGTGATGGCCGCGACAGCATGAAGCCAGCCTACAACCGGATTCTTCTGAAGTTGTCCGGGGAAGCCCTGATGGGTGATGACGCCTACGGGGTCAACCGCGAGACCATTGATCGCATTGTGTCGGAGATCAAGGAAGTCATTGAGCTCGATGTCGAGGTGGGGATCGTCATTGGTGGCGGCAATATTTTCCGTGGCATGGCGCCGGCTGCGGCTGGAATGGACCGGGCCACGGCGGACTATATGGGGATGCTTGCCACTGTAATGAACGCGCTCGCCTTGCAGGATGCGATGCGCCGCGTCAAGCTACGCAGCCGGGTGTTGTCGGCGTTGACCATACAGCAGGTCGCCGAGCCCTATATTCGCGGCCGGGCCATCCGTTATCTTGAAGACAAGCGCGTTGTCATTTTCGCGGCTGGAACTGGAAACCCTTTTTTCACGACCGATACTGCGGCCGCACTGCGGGGCCTGGAGATGAATGTCGATGTGGTGCTCAAAGCCACGAAAGTCGACGGTGTCTACACCGATGACCCCAAGACTCACCCGGACGCAATGCGCTTCCAGAAAATCAGTTTTGATGAAGCCATCGTCAAAAAATTGAAAGTGATGGATGCGACAGCCCTGACGCTGTGCCGCGATCAGAAGCTTCCTATCTGTGTTTTTAGTATATTCAAGCCGGGTGCCTTGAAGCGGGTCGTAGCCGGGGAGGATGAAGGCACCCTGGTGCACAGTTAGTCGAGGAGACACATATGCCAGACGTATCGGAGGTCAAGCAGTCAACGGACCAGAAAATGGACAAGACCGTGCAAGCGCTCAATGCGGATCTGCACAAGATCCGGACCGGACGGGCCCATACGGGAATACTCGATCACTTGCAGGTTGATTATTATGGCAATCCGACTCCGCTCAACCAGGTTGCAAACGTCAGTGTTCTCGATGCGCGAACGCTCGGCGTTGCACCATGGGAGAAAAACATGGTCGCCGCGGTCGAGAAAGCGATCAGGGATTCGGATTTGGGTCTGAATCCGGCAACCGTAGGAGAAGTGGTTCGCGTGCCGATGCCGGCTCTGACCGAAGAACGCCGCAAGGACCTGATCAAGGTGGTCCGGCGCGAGGCGGAAAGTGCCAGGGTTGCGGTCCGGAACATCCGGCGCGATGCCAACCACGAGCTCAAGGAGTCGGTGAAGGCGAAAACCATTTCCGAGGATGAAGAACGAAGGGCGCAGGAGGAGGTGCAGAAGATGACGGATCGTCATGTCGAGGAAATCGACAAGTCGCTTGCTGCGAAAGAAGCGGACCTGATGGCCGTCTGACGCCGGTGTTTTCCTCCACCACCACCACCGTTCCCGCAGTTCGGGCTGTACCGCGCCATGTTGCGGTCATCATGGACGGTAACGGACGATGGGCCAGAAAGCGCTTCTTGCCGAGAGTGGCCGGCCATCGTCGTGGTCTGGAAACGGTACGGGCGACCGTCAGTTCTTGCGCTGAACTGGGGGTCAAATACCTGACATTGTTTGCGTTTTCCAGCGAAAACTGGCGTCGGCCGAAGGAAGAAGTTTCCTTCCTGATGGAATTGTTCGTCCATGCGCTGGAACAGGAAGTCGCGAAGTTACACGGAAATAATATCCGTCTGAGGGTTGTTGGTGATCGCACTGGCCTGGACTCCCGTTTGATTGAGCTGATCTCCCAGGGTGAGAAGGAGACGGCTTCCAATACGGGGCTGACCCTGACGATCGCAGCCAACTATGGAGGTCGCTGGGATATCGTGCAGGCGGTCAACCGGTTGGTGCGCGATCATCCCGACAAAAACGGGGAATATACGGAGCAGGATCTGGAGCAGTATCTGGCGATGGCTTATGCACCCGAACCGGACCTGTTTATCCGTACTGGCGGGGAACAACGCATCAGTAATTTCCTGTTGTGGCAACTTGCCTACACCGAAATGTATTACACCGATCAGTTGTGGCCTGACTTCGATTCGGCTTCCCTGGCAAGAGCGTTTACGTCGTATCGATCGCGTGAGCGCAGGTTTGGTCGTACCAGTGAACAGGTGACCGAATCGCCTCGACAAGGTGCGCCTGAAACCCCAGTGCGTTAATCCGGGTGCAGAGGGAAGAAATTCATGCTTAAGCAAAGATTGCTGACGGTCGCTGTCATTTTGCCGTTGTTTCTGGCGATGCTGTTTCTTGCACCGAATCCGGTATGGGGAGGGGTGCTGGTGATCGCAATGGCGATTGCCGCTCTGGAATGGGCACGACTTGCCGGATTCTCTTCTAACGGGCGGGTGTTGTTCGCAGTAGTGATCGTGCTCTCGTGCGCAGTGCTGTTGCTGCTCTCCATTCTGATGCCGCAACCGGTTTTCGATACGAGGCTGTTGCTTCCATTGTGCCTGGTCGCGACGCTTTTCTGGATACTGTTGGCCCCGGCAGCGCTGCATTTTCATTGGCGGCTGAGACACCCTTTGAGTGGCTCCATTGCAGGTTGGTTGATTCTGGTTCCGACGTGGCTGGCGGCGTTGGCATTGCAACGCGAACCCGTGTTGCTGCTGTTATTGCTCGGGGCAGTGTGGGTCGCCGATACGGCGGCGTATTTTACCGGCCGGCGATTCGGCAGCCGCAAGCTGGCGCCGCGGGTCAGCCCCGGAAAGACCGTAGAGGGGTTGATCGGTGCATATATCTCAGTGCTGATCTACGTAGTCATTGTGCTGCGCCTTTTTCGGCCAGAGGCCGAATTGGCGGGCTACCTGGCACTGGTTGTATTCGGTTTCATCCTGACCTCGCTTGGCGTGGAGGGAGATCTTTTTGAATCGTGGTTCAAGCGGCAGACTGGCGCAAAAGATAGTGGCGATTTGCTGCCGGGTCATGGCGGGATTCTTGACCGGATAGACAGCGTGACTGCGACCATGCCCTTCGCGGTGCTCTTTTTTGCCGGAGTGTTGGCTGGATGACGTCGACCCGGACCGCCTCCATTGCGGTACTCGGTTCCACCGGAAGCATTGGCGTGAATACGCTTTCAGTGATTGCACAACATCCACAGCGGTTTGGTGTTTTTGCATTGGCCGCGAACACTGATGTCGAGACGATGTTTTCGCAATGCCTCGATTTCAAGCCCCGTTATGCCGTACTCGCGGATGAGGCGTCGGCATCGAAACTGCATTCGCGGATACGCGAGGCAGCGCTTGACTGTGAGGTCCTGGGCGGCGCGGAGGCGCTGGAGTTCGTCGTCACCCGGCCGGAAGTTGATTCAGTCATGGCAGCCATCGTCGGTGCGGCCGGTCTGGCTTCGACGCTGGAAGCAGCGAAAGCCGGAAAGAAGATCATGCTGGCGAACAAGGAGTCGATGGTGATGGCGGGCCCATTGCTGATCGATACCGTACGTGCGAGCGGCAGTGTACTGCTGCCGATTGACAGTGAACACAACGCGATATTTCAGGCGCTGCCGGCCGATTATTCGCGAAATATGGATGCAGCTGGCATCCGCCGGCTGATATTAACCGCGTCGGGTGGTCCCTTCCTGCACGCTTCATCCGATCTGGTCGACAGTGCGACCCCTGATCAGGCCTGTGCGCATCCGAAATGGTCAATGGGCCGGAAAATATCGGTCGATTCGGCGACGCTGATGAACAAGGGGCTGGAAGTTATCGAAGCCCATTATCTTTTTGGAGCGAACCCTGAGCAAATAGAAGTGGTCATACATCCGCAGAGCATTGTGCATTCAATGGTGGAGTATGTTGACGGATCGATCATTGCGCAGTTGGGAAACCCCGATATGCGAACACCGATTGCGCACGCGCTGGCTTATCCGCAGCGGATCGATTCAGGCGTACAGAGGCTTGATCTTGCAAGGGCGGGAAAACTGGAGTTTTCTGCACCCGATGTGAGACGGTTTCGTTGCCTGGATTTGGCTTATCAGGCTTTGCAGGCAGGCGAAAGTGCGCCGGTCTATCTCAATGCGGCCAATGAGGTCGCAGTGGATCGGTTTCTCCGGAGTGAGGTTTCGTTCAATGCCATTGCGAAAATCGTGGAGACAGTGATGGATACCTTGCCGTCTGTGTCAGTCAGTTCGATTGAGCAGATCTTGGCAGCGGATAAGTCCGCTCGCGAAGCGGCCGAATCGGTGAGCAGTCACGTTCGGGCGGCGGGGCAGCGCGCGGTTGGGGGAGCGAAACACTGATGGAACTGATTTCAACTTTAGCCGCTTTTGTGCTCGCTCTCGGCATTCTGATTGTTTTTCATGAATTCGGTCACTACCTGGTTGCCCGACTCGCCGGGGTCAAGGTGCTGCGCTTCTCGGTCGGGTTCGGTATGCCGCTCCTGAAAAGAAAATTCGGCCGGGATCAAACAGAGTGGGTTCTCGCGGCGTTTCCGCTTGGCGGCTACGTCAAGATGCTTGACGAGCGGGAGGGCGAAGTCGATCCGGCGGAAAGCCATCGCGCGTTCAACCGGCAGTCGGTTTGGCGGCGCATCGCCATTGTCGCGGCAGGGCCAATCGCCAATTTTCTTCTGGCAATCCTGCTTTACTGGATTCTGTTTGTATCAGGTGTGCCGGGATTGAAGCCGGTACTGGGAACACCCCCTGTGAACACGCCCGCGGCAGTTGCGCAATTGCAATCCGGTGATCTGGTGGGCAAGGTAGATGAAGTGCCTGTCGAGACGTGGCAGTCTCTTCGATGGGAACTGCTGGACCACGCCGTACAAAAGAACGTTGTCAGGCTGGAGGTTCTCGATGAGCAAGGCCGGATTCGTTTTGCCAGCCTCGATCTGAGCGGTATTGGTCCGGAAGAACTTGATGCAGGCCTGTTGAAGCAGATCGGGATTGTCCGCTTTGATGCACCCATTGACCCGGTGATCGGGGACGTTCTGGAAGGGGATCCGGCGAGCCGGGACGGTTTACGGCGCGGCGATGTAATTGAAGCGGTTGGCGGCAAACCGGTGCGGCGCTGGTCCGAAGTGGTTGCGACTGTCCGGGCAGCGCCTGCGCAAGCACTCGCGTTCGACTTGTTGCGTGACGGGGTCCCGTTAAGCATCACTGTGGTGACCGACAAGATCACCGACGGCGATACTTCGATCGGCAGAATCGGTGCCGGGCCGCAAATAGATGAAGAACGCCTCGAGCGCCTGCTGGTTCAGGTACGCTATCCGATTGGCGAGGCCCTGTACCGAGCGACGGTGAAAATGAGCGAGGTTTCGATTTTCACGTTACGAATGCTGGGGCGCATGGTCGTCGGTGACGTTTCGCTGAAGAATCTGTCGGGCCCGATTACCATTGCCGATTACGCCGGGCAATCAGCCAAGGTAGGTTGGCTTGCGTACCTCAATTTTCTGGCATTGATCAGCATCAGCCTCGGCGTGCTTAATCTGTTGCCGGTGCCAGTACTCGATGGCGGGCACTTGATGTACTACCTCGTGGAGATCGGGAAGGGGAGCCCGGTTTCGGAACGCGCAATGGAATTTGGCCAGCGGATTGGTCTGGTGCTTTTATTCACCTTGATGGCGTTTGCAATCTATAACGATCTTGGGCGGCTCGCCGCCGGCTGACAGATACAAAATGAAGCCTGTCCTTGCCCTCGTTCTGTGGGTGTGCATAGTCGCAAGTCCCGTTCATGCATTTGAACCCTTTGAGGTGCGTGACATTCGCGTTGAGGGGATACAGCGTACGGATGCCGGGACGGTATTCAACTATCTACCGGTCAAGGTCGGTGAGGTGCTTGATGATGCACGTGCGAGTGAGGCCATCAAGGCCTTGTTCGAAACCGGTTTCTTCAACGACATTCGCCTTGATCGCAGCGGCGACGTTTTGGTTGTGATTGTTCAGGAGCGTCCTGCCATAGCAAATATTGAAGTCTCTGGTTCGAAGCAGTTTCCGGCCGAGCAACTCGAGGAGGGACTGCGGCAAGTTGGCCTGAGGGAATCGCGAATTTTCGACCGAGCCTTGCTTAACCGCGCTGAACAGGAAATCAAGGGCCAGTACATCAGCAGCGGCAGGTATGGCGTCGAAATTGAAACCACGGTTACGCCACTTGAGCGCAATCGCGTAGCACTCAGCTTTTCGATTACCGAGGGACGCGTCGCGAAGATCAACCAGATCAATTTTGTTGGCAATGAGATCTTCGACGATGACACCCTGATCTCTGAATTCAGTCTCTCCACGTCAGGCCTGATGACCTGGTATACCGACAGTGACCAGTACTCGAGACCGAAACTGCAGGCAGATCTCGAAAGCGTGCGCTCGTATTATCTGAATCGTGGTTATCTCGAGTTTTCGATCGACTCGACCCAGGTTTCGATTTCGCCTGACAAGGAGCGAATCTACATTACCGTCAATGTGACGGAAGGCAGGCAGTACACGGTTACCAGTGTCAATCTTGCGGGCGACCTGGTGGCACCTGAGGAAGAGTTGAGAGACCTGATCCAGGTCGTTCCGGGCGAGGTGTTCTCCCGTGAAGACCTGACCGAAACGACCAAGCTGATAGCCGACCGCCTCGGGGACGAGGGGTACGCTTTCGCGGCAGTCAACGCTGTTCCGGAGCTTGACCGGGAGAACAACGAAGTCGCGTTCACGTTATATATCGATCCCGGCCGGCGCGTTTATGTGCGGCGCATTAACATTTCGGGAAACTCAAATACACGTGACGAGGTCATCCGGCGTGAGTTGCGCCAGTTTGAGAGCGCGTGGTACTCGACGAAGAAATTGAACCGGTCGCGCCAGCGCATCGACGGACTCGGATTCTTTTCCGAGGTGCAGGTGGACACGCCTTCGGTGCCCGGCACCGCAGATCAGGTTGATGTGAATATCAAGGTGAGCGAGCGCTCCACCGGAAACCTTAACTTCGGAATCGGGTATTCGACCACCGAGCGGGTCGTAGTGACGGCGTCTCTGGCTCAGCAGAACATTATGGGGACTGGTAATGCGCTGTCCTTTTCGATCAGCTCGGGCAGTGTCAACCAGACTTACGCCCTGTCGTA
>DATKYN010000187.1:0-19095 GCA_035528435.1 Burkholderiales bacterium | reverse complement strand
CCGCCGGCTGCGCGGGATGTCCGCCCGGCGGGTCATCCGGAAGCGATTGCCCGTGCCGCCGCGGCGCTGCGCTCGGCGAAGCGCCCGTTTATCTATGCAGGCGGTGGAGCCGACAATCCGGAAGCGTCGTCTGAACTGGTTCGTGTGGCGGAATTGCTGGGTGCACCGGTGGTGACGAGTGTGTTCGGGCGTGGTGCCATATCGGACCGGCATCCATTGGCGCTGGGCGATGGTTGGGGCAGGTTCGATCTTTATGATGATTTGCTCGAACAGGCTGACCTTGCTCTGGTGGTGGGTTCGCGCATCGACGTCGTATCGGACGTCAATGCCGGTGCGCGCTTTCCTGAGCGCATTGTGCAGATCGATATAGATCCGCTCATTGTTGGACAGCGTCGTGCCGTCGAGGTGGGCATCGTAGGCGATGCCAGTCTCGCGCTCGGCGCGCTGGTTGATGCCATGGGGGATGACGAACCCGCGCAAAGCTGGTTCGATGTCGACGGATTTCGCAAGGCCAAGCAGGCCAGACTGGCGGACCAGGCAGGTCCCGTGCTGGAGCTTATCGAAAGCCTGCGTGCGGCGCTGCCGGACGATGCTATTTTTGTCGATGATCTGACCCTGGTCGGCTACTGGATGCCGCTTGTGATGGAAACCTATCACCCCCGAACACTGATCCATCCCGGAACCTACGGAACGCTTGGGTATTCGCTGCCGGCGGCGATTGGTGCCAAGCTCGCGTGCCCCGGCCAGACGGTAGTATCGATTTCGGGAGACGGTGGTTTCATGTTCACCGCGCAGGAGTTGGCGACGGCGCGCGCTCTGAACCTTGATCTGGTCGCGCTGGTGTTCAACGACAACGCGTTCGGCGCAATCCGCAAGTACCAGGATCGAATGTTCGGTGGCCGCCATATCGGCTCGGCGCTTGCGAACCCGGACTTTGTCAAACTCGGTGAGGCGTTTGGTGTCAACAGCGAGCGCGTTGCGCCAGGCCAGGTTGGCGATGCCGTGGCGCGTGCGTACAAGGCTGGTGGCACATGGCTGATCGAAGTCCCGTTCGCCCCCGGCGGTGCGGCCGAGATGGTGTCGTGGATGCCGTGAAAGCGATGTCAGGAAGATGGCGATGTCGGGAATATAGCGATGTCGGGAATATAGCGATGTCGGGAAAATACGGTTTTGGTGTCTAGTAAGTTGATACGAGCGGATTCGGGTAATTGGCAGTTCCAGGCGATTGGCAACATTGAATGCATAGTGAAAAAATTCTGTTTACGGCGGCTGCCGGGTTCGAAGCGGCATGCAGGGTTGACTTGTTGCCGGAGGGACATCGTTCGCGGCGCCTGCATGGGCACGGTTATCTTGCCGATGTCCGCTGTGCGTTGCCCGAAGGCTGGGCGAGTTTTCCCGGGGGAGAGGTGGAAGAACTGCAGACCCGGCTGGCCGCGGCCGTCGCACCGCTCGACTACAGCGAAGTCAACCGCGAGATCGCGCAACCCACTGACGAAAACATCGCCCGCTGGGTGCGTTCGCGTCTCGACCTGCCCGGTATCGACAACGTGGGCGTGCAGAGCACGCTGCATGAAGGTGTCGATCTGGATCAGCAAGAACATGCGCACATCTGGCGCCGCTACCGATTCGAGTCAGCGCACCGCCTGCCAAACGTGCGTGCCGGGCATAAGTGCGGGCGTATGCATGGTCATGGGTTCGAGGTGATTCTGCATGCCGACATGGATCTCGGTCAGCGAGCGATCGGCGTTGACTACGACCGGATAGATGCGCTGTGGGCGCCGCTGCATGAGCAGCTCGATCACGTTTGTCTGAATGACCTGCCCGGTTTGGAGAACCCGACCAGCGAACTGGTTTCAAGCTGGATATGGGAGCGACTCAAGCCCGGGTTGCCGGAACTGTCGTGGGTGACGGTTTACGAAACTGCGAGCAGTGGTGCGCATTTTGACGGCGAGCACTACCGGATCTGGAAGGAGTTTACGCTGGACAGTGCCGTACGATTGCAGCGCGCACCAGCGGGTGATCGTCGCCGTCGGCTGCATGGTCACACCTACACCCTGCGTTTGCATCTGCACGCCCCGCTTGATCTACTGATGGGCTGGACTGTCGATTATGGTGATGTGAAGGAATTGTTCACGCCGGTTTTTGAGCGCCTTGATCATCAGCCGTTGCATGAACTTGGGGCCGTTGAAGATAACGACGCACTCAGCCTGGCCCGCTGGATACGCAATGAGACTGCGCCGCAAATTCCGCAGCTTGATCGAATCGACCTCTATGAGACCAGGGGATGCGGTGTGATACTGGCCTGGGGCGAACACGTCCCGGCGTTGCCGGTTTGATGATATGACCTACAGCGTCAAGGAGATCTACTACACCCTGCAGGGAGAGGGTGCGCAAACGGGGCGAGCCGCTGTTTTTTGCCGCTTCACCGGATGCAATCTGTGGAGTGGCCGGGAACAGGATCGTGCGCAAGCCGTGTGCGCGTTCTGTGATACCGATTTTGTCGGCACCGACGGACCGGGTGGCGGCAAGTTCGAGACGCCGCAGGCGCTTGCCGAGGCTGTGTCGGGTTTCTGGCCGTCACCGGCTAGTGATTCCAGGCTGGTGGTTTGCACCGGGGGTGAGCCGCTGTTGCAGCTTGATGAGGCCCTGGTCGACGCTTTTCATGGCGAGGGCTTCGCAGTCGCAGTGGAGACCAATGGCACCCAGCCGGCGCCACGCGGGCTTGACTGGGTCTGTGTCAGCCCCAAGGCTGATGCGAAACTGACGCTGACCTGCGGTAACGAACTGAAGCTGGTGTACCCCCAAATTGAGGCCATGCCGGGCCGTTTCGAACATCTTGATTTCGAGCATTTCTTTCTGCAACCAATGGACGGGCCGAATGCCGCGGCGAATACGCGGGCCGTCATCGACTATTGCAAACGGAATCCGCGCTGGCGGATCAGTGTGCAGACACACAAGTTGTTGGGGATTGCCTGACGATTTTCTCCAAGAGGCCTGTTCATCGGGCGAATGCGTATGCGGTCACGGTGTGGCCCGGTCAGCGAAGGTGTTGCCCGATTCGCCGGCATTCCACGCCATGGCACGAGTCTGGTATTGTTTCGGAATGGCCAATCTAAATGCACTGAGACTGCTCAACACACTGTTCCTTGCCGTATTCCTCACGCTCGGGACTGTCACTGCGTGGGCGGAGCCCGGCGACGAGGCGTTCGAACGGGGTTACGAGTCGTTCGTGGCGCGCGATTATCAGGGGGCGATGCAGTGGTGGGAGAAAGCCGCTGAAAACGAACACGCGAGGGCCCAGAATGGTCTTGGCGTGCTCTATCGTGATGGAGACCTGGGCGAGCCGGATGCAACGCGCGCCGCAGAATGGTTTCGTCGCTCGGCCGAGAATGGCTACGCCTTCGCGATGTTCAGCCTCGCGCTTTTGTATCGTGACGGTGACGGCGTCGAACGCAACGATATAGAGGCGCACAAGTGGTTCAATCTTGCGTCGGCTCTCAACTTCGATCCGCGATCGACGTTCCAGCGCGATCTGATTGCCCGCAGTATGAAGAGCGAAGATGTTGCGGAGGCAGAGAAACGCGCCCAGCAATGGCTAAACGAATTTTTCTTTGGCGGATCATCTGCTTGACGACTGTGCCGGGCGCCGCACTCTGGTCGGCTTAATCATTTGGCGCCATCTCTTGAAGCACTATCTACACACCGGCGTTGCAACCACGGTGCTCGCGTCCTGATCGTGCGAGGCTGCCTCAGTGCATCACTAAACCGGAATTGAATCGGAGGACAGAGCGTCATGGATCTGGGTATCAAGGGGCGTAAAGCCATCGTTTGCGCATCAAGCCGAGGACTCGGAAAGGGCTGTGCGCTGGCGCTGGCACAGGCCGGTGTTTCGCTGGTGCTGAACGGGCGGGACAAGGCTGTTCTGGAAGCGACTGCTGATGAAATCAGCAAGGCGACCGGCGTGTCAGTGACACCAGTGGTTGCCGATATCAGCACGTCAAAGGGTCAGGATGCAGTGCTCTCCGCATGCCCTGATCCCGATATCCTTGTAAACAACAACGGTGGGCCGCCGCTCAAGGATTTTCGTGAACTGGACCGTGCCGCCATGCTCGAAGGCGTGACGATGAACATGGTGACGCCGATTGAGCTGATCCAGAAAGTGATTGATCACATGATGGAGCAGCGCTTCGGGCGCATCGTTAACATTACGTCCATGAGCGTGAAAATGCCGGTGCCGGGGCTCGACCTGTCGAGTGGCGCCCGTGCCGGACTGACTGCGTTTCTGGCCGGCGTGGCGCGCACGGTGGCCGATCGCAATGTGACGATCAACAACATTCTTCCGGGTTATTTCGATACCGATCGCTTGCGCGGCGGTGTCGCAGCGTGGGCGAAAACTGCTGGCGTGCCGGAAGACCAAGTCGCCGCTCAGCGTGCGGCCCAGGTCCCGGCGAAGCGCTTCGGAATCCCCGATGAATTCGGCAATACCTGCGCGTTCCTTTGCAGCGAACACGCCGGATACATTACCGGGCAAAGCATTCTGCTTGACGGCGGACTCTACAACAGCGCGTTCTGAGCAGAGCTCGCGAACTTCGCTATCGACAGTGGAGGAAGCATTACCGGCGGCTTGCGGGCGAAGAGTCGGGCGGGGCCAATGGGCACGATGCTAATTGCCTCGGGTCTGGCTGTGATGAGGCTGAAGGTTTCATGTTTCATGGTGCCCGTTCCCGGGGTTGCCATGTGGACGCCCCGAGACGCGGAGCGCGGATGCGGTTTGCTACAGCGTCACTGCGACTGCCAGCCTTGCTGCTGGCGGGCAAGAATCTGACCCGTCGTGTCCTGCGAGATGTACTGGCGACGAAATAACTCGAACGGCACGGTGTCGGCTGCCTCGGTCTCTCGCTGCCGGGCGACAGATTCTGTTGCCATGCGCGCGAAGCGTGCCGCCATCAAATCGCTGACGGGTTCTTCCAGCATGCTCAGTCGATATTGTTTTGAGCGCGCCATGATAAAGGCGAAGTAGGAATTATCATGCTGCGCCTGCATTTCATCCAGGATTCTGGCCGATGGCGTAGCGGCAGGATCGCTTAACGCGCGCGCCGCGTTCTGTACTGCAATCGAGTAGTCGCTCGTGCAATGGGCATCGTCGAGCGCGTTGGCGATACTTTCACATTCCTGAACGATCTCCGCACCCCAGTCCACAACAGAGGGATGACCGGTGCCGCGTATGAGCCTCAGGCCCGGATCGCGCCCCCTCTCCGCCACGCTGTGCTGATTGCGGGCGTTGGCGACAATTTCTTCGCTATTGTCATCCGGGCTGTCTTTTAGCAGGCAGTGCAGCAGAAATACGTCCAGAAAGCACGCGGTGTCACTGGTGATTCCAATTGGCGAGAACGGGTCCAGATCCATACAGCGTACTTCTACGTACTCGACACCGCGTTCGTTCAGCGCATGCAAGGGCCGTTCGCCGGAGTTGATGCGCCGCTTGGGTCGGATAGTTCCGTAGAATTCGTTTTCGATCTGTAACAGGGAAGTGGAAAGCTGGCGATATTCTTCGCCCTGGCGAATGCCGATCGCTGCATACGGCGGATAGGGTTCCGTCAGCGCCGTATACAAGGAACGCGCATAACTTCCGAGATTGTTATAGCTGACCGAAATGGATGACTGCGCATCACTCTGGTAACCGAGTGGCCCCATTCGCAACGATGTCGCGAATGGCAGGTAATACGTACTTTCTTCGAGGGGTTGCAGACGGTGTACACGGCTTTCGACGAAGCAGCGGCAAACCGCCGGTGACGCGCCGAACAGATACAGCAGCAACCATGCGTGCCGCCGGAAATTTCGTATCAGCGCAAAGTAGGCATGGTCACGGTAGTCCTGAAGTCCCCCACTGAAGCCGTCCACTTGCTGCAATGCCGGCCATGCTGCATCAGGAAGCGAAAAGTTGTAATGAATCCCTGAAATGGTTTGCATCCGCCTGCCGTAGCGATTCGCCAATCCGTTCCGGTAAACGGTTTTCGCGCGACCGATATTGGACGTGCCGTACTGGCCGATGGGGATGCGTTCGTCATCCGGCAAGCTGCAGGGCATGCTTCCGCACCATAGCAATTCATCGCCGATGTTGCGGTAAACCACATTGTGAATGTCGTTCAGCTCTGCCAGGCAGGCGCTGATCGCATGATGCGTATCGGTAATCAGCTCGAGTTGCGATTCGCTGAAGTCAGTCGTGATGTGCGGATGCGTTAGCGGCGATCCCAGTCCGGCCGGATGAGCCGTCTCGGAGAGACGGCCGTCAGTCCCTACTCGCAGGCTTTCCTTCTCGATGCCACGGCTGAGATTGGCGAGCATTTCAGGTGAAAGTGAGCTTAGCCGTTTGTCTGGCATGAGTTTGTTCTGTCAGCGTCGGGGGTGTACATCACAGTAACTGTGCGGAAGTCCGATGTCCACAAGCGGGCGGTGACCAGGCGTCTTACCCGGCAATCAGGGGTTTGTTCCGAAACACAATTGTCACCGGGCTTCCGGTACGGACCGGCTCGCCGACTGGCGCCAGTTTGCCGGTCGACTGGTCGACGCGAAAGTTGACGATGTTGTCGCTGTTCTGATTGCCGGCACATAGCACCGTCCCGGACGGGTCCAGCCCGAAGAAACGGGGTGTACTGCCCATCGTCGATTGCCAGCCTACTGTGGCGAGCAATCCGCTGCTGCGATCGACGAAGTAGGTAACGATGCTGTTGTGCCCGCGGTTGGAGCCGAAAACGAATCGACCCGAAGGGTGAGCCCAGACTTCAGCCGTCGTATTGTTTCCGGTGAAGTCGCTTGGCAGGGTTGTAAGAATCTGCAATGGCGTTAACTCGCCACGTGCACGATCGAAGCGATAGGTGGTGATGGTCGAATCAAGCTCGTTAATGGCGTAAACGTATGGCAACCGCGGGTGAAAATCGACGTGGCGTGGTCCGGCACCCGCACGCGTATCTACGGAGGATTTTTCCTCGGCAATCAGTTTTCCACTGGCAGGGTCGAGACGGAACACGAAGATGCGGTCCAGCCCCTTGTCCGGCACCAGGATAAAGCGGCCGTCGGTGTCGAACGGATTTTGGTGCGGGTGCGCGCTCGCCTGCTGTGTGCGGTGCGGGCCAGGCGTGCCTTCCAGATTGACCAGGTCAGTGAGCGGCCCAAGTGCGCCGTCCGGTTTGATCGGCATCACTGCGACACTGCCGGAGGTGTAGTTCGACACGACAAGGAACTGATTGGACTTGTCGACGGCAACATGTACCGGATTAGTGCCGCCGCAAGGCTCGCGGTTGAGTTCACTCAGGCTGCCGTCAGCCGGATTGATGGCAAATGCCGACACGTAGTCCATGTCGCCGTGCGCGGCGTACAAAAACTTCTGCTCCCGGTCGAAGCATAGAAAGGACGGGTTGACGATGTTCTCGAGCAATTGCACGGGCGTCCATGCCGCAGTCGCAGTATCGACCCGAAATACACTGATGCCCTTGCCACGACCACCGCGATTTTCCGTCGTGTAACAACCGACGTAAGCGAACAGCGGCCCAGCGTCCTGCGCAATTGCCGCGCCGGAGGCCATGCTGCCAGTCGCTGCTGCCACCATCAGGCCACCGCCACGCGCCAGAAAACTCCGGCGCTGCATTGATACGATCTTGGAATCGCCGCTGTCGCAGCAAGATGTCGTTGCCTTGTAATTCGATTTGTTCATTGCGCGTGCTCAGGTCCTTGATGGCTGGAATCAAAAAAGCAATGCCCAGCAGACGTCACGATACGCCGCCCACCGTGGAATTCAAGCCGCCGGCCGGGTAATACGTCAGCGCTTCCCGGTATTCCGGCGCGCCGTGGCAGATACATGACCCGCGGATCGGTGATATGTCACCATTTTCCCGCGTGGCTGGCTGGAGCCGGAGTCTTTCCCCACGCCCGGTCGCGTAACGGGTAAAACATGATTGTAGTGCCGTTTCGGGTTGGTTTGCTTGCACTTTGCCGTGCCGTAATCACGGCTGGCCGGTATGCTGGGAACATGGCTTCGCGCAAGTCACCGCTGACACAGACGTTCCCGTGTCGCGGGGACGCCGGGCGTCGCAGAGACAACAAGGAAAAATAATGCGCTATGAGCTGTTCTACTGGCCCGGCATACAGGGCCGCGGCGAGTTCGTGCGACTCGCACTCGAAGCCGCCGGAGCCGATTACCTGGATGTGGCTCGCCTCAAGGGCCGAGGCAAAGGTGTCGAAGCGATGTTGCACCTGATGAGCGAGAGTGATCGCGAGCCGTTCGCACCGCCGTTCCTCCGCGCAGGCAAGCTGGTCATTGCCCAGGCCGCAAACATCCTGCACTACCTCGGGCCGCGCCTCGGACTCGCGCCCAAAACAGAGGCCGCGCGCCTGTGGGCACATCAGCTGCAACTGACCGTCACCGACTTTGTGTCGGAGATCCATGACGCGCATCACCCGATTGCTGCCTCGTTGTATTACGAGCAGCAACGCAGTGAGGCGCACAAATGCACCTGTTATTTCCTGGCCGAACGTCTGCCAAAGTATCTCGCTTACTTCGAGCGAACCATAGAAAACAATGGCGCTGGTCGCGGTTACATCCTCGGGCGCAGTCTGTCTTACGTTGATCTGTCGATGTTTCAGCTCATGGCGGGATTGCGCTACGCGTTTCCCGGGTCGATGTCACGGGCCAGGCGCCACCATGGCCGGCTGATAGCACTGCACGACAAGGTCATGGCTAACGCCAACATTGCGGCTTATCTTGCGTCAGATCGGCGCATCGAATTCAACGAGAACGGTGTGTTCCGTCACTATCCGGAACTGGACCAGTAAGTGCGCAGCGAGACGGTGCCCGCTAGTGAAAACGAGGGGGGCGAGCAGACGATTGCGCCGGCATCACCGGCCGCACTGTTTCTCGCTTTCACGCTGCTCGCGTTGCAAGGATTCGGTGGCGTGATCGCGGTCGCGCAACGCGTCCTGGTTGAACAGAGGCGGTGGCTTACTCGCGATCAGTTCATCGAGATACTCGCCCTCGCCCAGGTGTTACCCGGCCCCAACGTATGCAACGTGGCATTGATGACGGGCGACCGGTTTTTCGGCTGGCGTGGCGCGTTTGCCGCGCTTGGCGGGATGATGGCGTTGCCGCTGATGATTGTGCTTGGGGTTGCCGCAGCGTACTCGCAGTACGCGGCCGATGCGGTTGTCGCCGGGGCGTTTCGCGGCATGGGCGCCGTCGCAGCCGGCCTGATACTTGGCACGGCACTGAAACTGGCCAGCGCGCTGGGCTCCAATCCGATGGGCGTGCGGGTATGCTGGATTGGCGGCACCGGGGTGTTCATCTCCGTCGCCTTGCTTCGACTGCCGCTGGTTTGGGTGCTGCTCGTGCTGGGTTCTCTCGGCTGCGCCTTTGCCTGGAGCCGGTTGCGAGCTGCCGGCGTTGCGGAAGACTGAAGCGATGCCGATTACTGACTGGCTGATCCTGTCAGGTCACTTCCTGCTGTTGTCGCTGCTTTCGATAGGCGGTGCGATCACCGTGGCCCCTGACATGCATCGGGTGATGGTCGATGAGATGGCGCTGATTACGGACGCCCAATTCAGCGCGTCGATCGCCATCGCCCAGGCCTCACCGGGACCGAATGTGCTGTTCGTCGCCGTCATGGGTTATCAGGCAGCAGGCATCGCTGGTGCCGTTGTCGTTCTGACAGCCATCATGCTGCCATCGACGACGCTGGCGTTGCTGGCTGCGCGCTGGGGACAGGCGCGGCGACACTGGCTGAGTGTTCGCGCGTTCAAGGCCGGAATGGCGCCGCTTGTGGTGGGCCTCTTGTTCGCTACCGGATGGATTCTTGCCGCGTCCATCGATGGATGGCACCACGTGCTGTTAACTGCGGTTACAGCGCTGCTGGTATGGAGGACACGCATGCATTTGCTGTTCTTGATCGGGGCCGGCGCCCTCCTTGGCGCATTCGGCTGGGTATAGGGGCAGCGGGCCGGGGTAAACTGCGGGTATTGGCGTTGCGATGCCGGTCGGTACCATATCTTCGGGCGGCCAGTCGCAACGCAGCACTCATCAACGTGGAACAGGGGAATGCAATGAACGCCAAGACCAGTCTTTCGGCTGTTGATTCCAACAGCTTGTGCGCCCGGATCAGCGACGAGGAGTGGATGGTTCGCTGTGATCTGGCCGCAGCGTATCAGCTAGCGGCGCAGTTTCGCTGGACTGACCTGATCTTTACCCACTTCACCGCACGTGTACCTGGCAGCGAGTACATGCTGATCAATCCCTATGGGTTGATGTTCGACGAAATCACCGCGTCGAGCCTGGTAAAGATCGACAAGGACTGCAATATTGTCGAGGACGTAACCGGCCTTGGTGTCAATCGCGCCGGTTTCGTTATTCATGGATGTGTGCATGAAGCCAGGCCGGAGGTCAATTGCGTGATTCATACGCACACACGGGCTGGTGTTGCGGTGTCGGCGCAGAAGAGCGGTTTGTTGCCGATTAGCCAGCACTCCTTGCGAACCTACGGCATGCTGACTTACCACGACTACGAAGGTATTGCCCTCGACATGGATGAACGCGAAAGGCTTGCCGGTGACCTTGGGCCGACCTCCAAGGCGATGATTTTGCGCAACCACGGATTGTTGTCGGTTGGCCAGACCGTGAGCGAAGCATTCGAGATCATGTATTACCTCGACACGGCTTGCCAGATTCAGGTCGATGCCATCGCCGGAGGCAAGACCGAATTGCAGATGATTGGCGAAGAGGCGGCGAACAAAGGGTATCTGCAATTCCAGGACGAGGGCGGTGCAGAAATTGATCTGTGCTGGAAGGCGATGCTGCGCATGCTCGACAGGAAAGGCATTGCATACCGTGCCTGAGTCGTTTGGTATTACGAGCACCACCAGGAAGAAATGCAATGGCAGAACATGACACGGCGCTGGTCGTAGGCGTTGGCGCCACCGAAGGCCTTGGCGCAGCGGCAGCGCGGCGATTCGCGCGCGAAGGTCTTCACGTTGTAGTGGCGGGCCGGACCGCGCAAAAGGTGCAGCGTGTTGCAGAAGAGATTTGTGCAAGCGGTGGATCAGCCGAAGCGGTGGTTGGTGATGCCGGCAGCGAAAGCGATGCCATTCGTTTTGTTGAAACGGCCGAAGCGAAAGGCCCACTGGCGCTGGTGTTGCAAAATTCCGGCAGTAATCGCCAGGATGCTTTTGTGGATCTCGCAACTGCCGACTTCGAGGCCATCTGGCGCGAGCATTGCCTGGCCGGATTTCTGACCGGTCGTGAAACGGCGCGGCGCATGGTGCCGCGCGGACGAGGCACGATATTGTTTACCGGTGCTTCGGGTTCACTGCGAGGAAAGGCCTTTTTTGCAGCCTTCGCTGCCGCCAAAGCAGGGTTGCGCGCTGTGTCGCAAAGCATGGCACGCGAATTCGGCCCCAAGGGTATTCATGTTGCGCACGTCATTATCGACGGCGGTATTTCGGGTTATCGCCTGAAATCCCGCGTGCCCGATCTTGTGGAAAAGCGTGGCCCTGACGGTCTGCTGTCCATTGACGCCATAGCGGAAACGTATTGGCAACTGCATCTGCAACATCGCAGCGCCTGGACGCTGGAGCAGGACTTGCGGCCGTGGTCGGAAAATTTCTGAGCGCTGTGACAATGGCTGCGCGCGCGGCCCCCCGTTTGAGAGGATTGAACAATGCCCGACGAAGTCATTGTCGAAATACGTGATGGAATACAGACCATACGTTTTAATCGACCCGAAAAAAAGAACGCGCTCACGCGCGCCATGTACGATCGCATCATCGATGCGCTGGTTGCCGGAGATGCGTCGGGGCAGGTCAGCGCCCACGTTTTTCTGGGCGGCGACGGTGTGTTTACCGCAGGCAACGATATTGGCGACTTTGCCCGGCACGACGGCAAGGCGCGCGATCCGGATCGCGGCGCTCCCGGACTGATCCGCTTGTTGCCGGTGGTCGAAAAGCCGATGATCGCGGCGGTGGATGGTCTTGCCGTCGGTATTGGCACGACCATGCTGTTTCATTGTGACCTGGTTTACGCCAGCCCGGCCGCAAGTCTGCGTACACCGTTTCTCGATCTGGGGATCGTGCCGGAAGCAGGGTCGAGCTTGCTCGCACCGCTGCGAATGGGGCCGCAACGAGCGTTCGAATTGCTGTGTCTGGGTGAGCCGTTCGATGCGAGGCGCGCCTGTGACGCCGGTCTGGTCAACCAGGTCGTGCCATCCGAAGAACTGGAAGCAGCCGCGATGAAGGCGGCGGCGCGGTTGGTGGCAAAACCGCCTGGCGCGCTGGCGGCCGCGCGCAAATTGTTGCGAGGTGATCCGTCCGCGATACTGGCGCAAATCGAAAAAGAAACGGAAGTGTTCGCCGAACGCTTGTCTTCAGGTGAGGCGAAGGAAGCCTTCAGCGCGTTTCTGGAAAAGCGCAAGCCGGATTTTTCCCGGTTTCGCTGACCAGGACCTCTCGCGTCGAATCAATGTCGGTGACTCCGATCTGGCGACCGTCGCCTGAGCGTATCGAATCTGCTGGTATTACCCGTTATCTGCGCTGGTTGACACAGCAACGCGGCTTGCAATTCGCCGATTACGAGTCGCTATGGCGCTGGTCGGTGGACCGGATCGAGGATTTCTGGGAATCGCTGTGGCAGTTTGGCGGGGTGCGTTCGCACATGCCGTACCGCCGCGTGCTCGACGAACGCATCATGCCGGGCGCGAAATGGTTCGAAGGCGCAACGCTCAATTTCGCCGAACACGCGCTGGCGTTTTCCGGGCAACCGCAGGCGAGCGACAAGCCGGCGTTGGTTTTTTACTCGGAGTTGTGCGAGCGTACGGTGGTCTCCTGGCCGGAACTCGCGAAGAAGGTCGGGGCGCTGACGGCGACGCTTGAAGAGCTTGGCGTAGAACCGGGGGACCGCGTTGCCTCCTATATGCCGAACATCCCCGAGAGCGTCATAGCGCTGCTGGCTGCCGCCAGCCGTGGTGCGATCTGGTCGAGTTGCTCACCGGACATGGGTCCGGCGAGCGTTCTTGACCGGTTCCGGCAAATCGAGCCGCGTGTATTGTTCGTTGTCGATGGCTATCGTTATGGCGGGAAGGATTTCGATCGTCGCGATACCGTGCGCGAACTGGTGTCACAACTGCCGAGTATCGAAACCGTCATTCTGGTTCCTTACCTGAATCCGGATGCACAGCTGGTTTTGAAGCTCGACGATCACCGGGCGGTTGCTGTGCTGCGTATCGCTGAAGCACTCGATCACGATGCTGCGCCGCGATTCATACCACTGCCATTCGATCATCCGTTGTGGATCGTGTATTCCTCCGGCACGACCGGCATGCCCAAACCAATCGTGCATGGCCACGGCGGCACTGTTATCGAGAATCTGAAAGGCCTTGGGCTGCATCTGGATATTGACGAACATGACCGTTTTTTCTGGTTCTCGTCGACGAGCTGGATAATGTGGAATTTGCAGGTTTCGAGTTTGCTGAGCGGTTGTACTGTCATACAGTTCGACGGCAATCCGGGTTATCCCGACGTATCGACTCTGTGGAAGCTGGCGCAGGATGAGGCCATCAGCTTTTTCGGTACCAGCCCGGCATTCATCGCATTGTGCCGCAAGAGCGAATTCGAGCCGGCGGCCCATTTCGATCTTTCGGCAATGCGCACACTTGGTTGTACCGGATCACCCCTGACCGAGGACGCCTACAGATGGGTTTACCGGCATGTTAGCGCCGACCTGATGCTTGCCTCGATTGCCGGCGGCACCGATCCCGCTACCGCCTTCCTCACGTGTTGCCCGACGCTCCCGATCTACGCCGGCGAGATGCAGTGCCGATGTCTCGGGGTGGCGACCTATGCGTTTGACGACGACGGAGAGCCGGTCTATGACGAGGTCGGTGAACTCGTTTGCACGCAACCCATACCGTCAATGCCATTGTTTTTCTGGGGAGATGAAGGTGGCAAACGTTATATGGAGAGCTACTTCGAAACTTGGCCAAATGTGTGGAAACACGGTGACTGGCTGAAACTGATCCGGCGCGCGGAGTCGGTTACCGGGGTGATATATGGTCGGTCCGACTCCACCATTAACCGTCACGGCATTCGTATGGGTACCAGCGAAATATACCGCGTGGTCGAGGCCTTACCCGACGTGGCAGACTCGCTGGTGATCGATCTCGAATACCTTGGGCGCGCGTCGCTCATGCTGTTGTTCGTCGTGCCGACCGATGCGCAAAGAGCGATGTCGCCGGAGCTCATCCAGCGTATTGAGTCGGAAATTCGCACGAATTTGTCGGCGCGTTATGTTCCCGACGAAATTATCGCTATCCCCGATGTTCCCCGGACGATTTCGGGGAAAAAAATGGAAGTGCCCATCAAGAAGATATTGCTTGGCATGCCGGTAGATGCGTCCGTCAATCGGGACTCCATGTCCAATCCTGCCGCGATTGACTGGTTCGTCCACTATGCGTCGCGGCGCGTAATGCCGAACTGACATTGCCGTGCGGGCAGGGCGGTGCGACCCGCTGGATTGTCTCTCCGACAGTACGTGATTTAGTGCGGCAAATAACGGCGCAGCAGTTTCCAGCCGGTCTGGGCGACACCGGTTTCTACGAGCTTATCGATCTGTGCGTCGGTGCAGCCGGCCGCTCGCAAAACGTCCAGGGTATGTGCGCCCGGAGCGGGCGCGGGTTGCAGGGCAGTCACCGCCGATAGCGCGGGGCGTATCCATGTTGCCAACGGCAGCGTGGTCGGATACCCGGACGGGTGCGCGCCCCGGCGCAGACGGAATGAGTTGTTCGGCATGGTGTTGCTGCCGCTGGAAGTTTCTTCAACAGTATGTTTGTCGCGCAATTGAGCCAGTGACTGCACTGCGATTGCGCCAGCACCTGGCAGCGGTGCAAGGCGCTCGTGCGCTTGCGACAAGGTCAGATTTCGAAGTTGTTCGCTTATCGCGTTTGCGGAAACCGTCTTCGCCCCGATAGCCTCTGCCAGTTTTCCGCCGTCGCCAGGGCGGCAGCCGATAAACGCCCACCCGTCAGCCAGCTCGTACAACATTTGTTCGCAACTGAGGCCGCGCGCCTGTTGTCCGGATGGAACATTCTGTTCCGACTGCTTATGGCGCGTCATGAACGGGAACTGCACCAGTTGCGCACCCATTGCGAGTGATGTTCGAACGTGGCTGCCGCCATCGCCGCGTTCCCGGGCAAACAGCGCCTGGGCGATTCCAAGTGTGGCGCAAAAACCGGTCATGTAATCGACGCACGACGCGATGCCATGCAGTGCCGGTTTATTCGGCTGGCCATAGCGCGCCATGATGCCGGAGGCGGCTTGCAGGACTGGATCGAACGCAGGGTCATCCTTGTACGCACCGCCTTCGCTGCCCCCCCAGGCACTGATCTGGCACGAGATGATGTCAGGCTTGATGGCGGCAAGCTGCTCGTGCGCAATGCCAAGCGATCGTGCTGACCGGTCGAGAAAGTTGTGCAGAACCACATCGGTTTGTCGTATCAGGTTTGCCAGGGCCTCGCGCCCGGATTCAGTCTTCAGATCAAGAATGATGGCGCGCTTGCCCTGATTCACTTCGACGCCGAACCACATCGTATTGCGCGGCCCGGCTTGCGGCGCCGGTGGATCGATGCGGATAACATCGGCGCCATGCTCTGCCAGCGTTCGCCCGGCGGCCGGGCCTGCCACAACATTGGACAGATCCAGCACCTGTATTCCATGCAGCATGCCGGTGCTCGCGGATTTTCCGGGCGTCGTGGCCTCGATCGCAGCGTTCAGCCACTCGATGCTTTCCGTCTGCTGGCGTGGGCGAATCCGGGGTGAGCGGACCGTATCGCCTTCTATCGATACGAAGCGACCGGGCATGCGTACCGGACCCAGTAAAGGATCTTCGAGATCGGCCGTCACGCCCGCCTCGACCAGCTGTGGTTCGGCAAGCCATTCGGAGTCGGTTTGCACCACGGTGGCCGGAACATTGGCGTTACGTAACAGCGACTCCCATTCTTTTCCGCTCCGCTTTCTGATGCTGGCGGAAATGAGTTCCATCAACCGCTGGCGCCATTGCGGCGAGAGCTCGCCGCCGTTGTAGATGTTGTTTCCCGCACCGCTTTCGCTGTATGGGTTGTCGGCGATCATGCCTTCGGCAATGACGAGATCATAGACGCCCACGGTTTGGAGAAACGCGCGGGTCTGGTAAACATGATCCATGGCGCAGATGAACAGGATTCGGCCATCGGCGCACTCGTAGAAATTGAGGCCGGGCATGGCGCGGCTTTTCAGATAACCGGCAATCGTGGCGACATGTTCGCTGCTCAGGTGTTTGCGCAAATCCTGCAGCATCGGAAACACCGTATGCATCATGGTGTCATCCAGCGGCGGAAAGTTGTAGCGATGCGGCTGTCCTTCGATCCGGATGATCAGCAGTGCCATTGCCGACATGACGGCGTCCGCCAATGGCACATCGAATCGTTGTCCGTGCCCGCAGCGCTGGCGATGAAACAGTCCCATCGATGCTGTCACTGCGCCGAGTATTCCGCCATAGGCCGAGGCCATGGGAATCGCTGAAAATACGGGGTCTCCGCCAATTAGCGGCACGAGAGGAGGAATATCCGTGTACACACCGGCGGCCGCGTTAATGCCACCTTCCCACGCCGGATTTCGTTCGTTCCCGTCACCTTTGGCAAATCCCGGCAAAGATACGTAAATCAAGCGTTCACGTTGCTCGATGCTCGCGTAATCCAGTCCGAGCCGCTCGGCGGCACCCGGGCGCATGTTCTCGAACGCAATATCGCATCCGGCCAGTAATTTGCGCACATCCGCTTTCGTTGTGGCATCCCTAAGATCGGCCTCGAGCAGACGTTTGCCACGGTCAAGCAAGGGGTCGCAAGGGTGTGGCGCGCGTCCGGGGCGGACAATCTCGATTACGTCCGCTCCCTGCTCCGCGAGCAGCATTGCCGCAACCCGACCTGCCCAACCTGATCCGATGTTGGCGACGCGAACGTCGCGCAGAGGGGTCGCCTGTTGTTTCATGCCTGTGTCGATTGTCGTCATGTGTTTCAACCCCCGAATTGACCTTGGTGCGTGTACAGCATCCGTCCCACAACGGTGACAATAAAGTGATCCGGCATCAATCACCGTAGTGGCGTTATTATGAACCCGCAAGCGCAACTTGACGGCCCGCGCACGGATGAAGGCGTCTGTGCGCGATGTGACGAACCGGACTCCGTTCGATGCGGTTGTTGCTTCGGACAGCAATGACTTAATCGGACGACTCGTATGGGCTATTGAAATGGACTGGCAGCGCTTCAGGGAAAAGGTGAATCGCGATGTGCTAATCGCTTGCCGGGGTGCGGGCTCGAGTTTTCGGGTGCTGATCGGCTGGGGAGAGGATCAGTACGTCATTACGGTACGTGACGGTACGGTTTACACCGTGGAAACGGGGCCGTTCGTCATGCCGCAGTGTGACTTCGCGTTGATCGGCAGTACGCAGGCGTGGGACCGGTTTGCTGCTGCGCGACCCGCCGCGCGCGACCAGGATCTCTTTGCATTCTTTCGCAGTGGCGAAATGGTGCTCAGTGGAGACACTCGGAAATTCTACGCGCACCTGATGTGCCTGAAACTGATGCTGTTGCACTTGCGTGGGCTGGCATGAAAGTGATGCTCGAGCCGGTCAGTGGGCAATATGTGCGTTTCGATCTCGCCGGGCGAAATTACCGAATCTATTTCGAGGAAGCCGGGCAGGGTATTCCGCTATTGTGTCTGCACACAGCGGGCGCTGACACACGGCAGTTCCGCGGGCTTCTCAACGAGGCACGGATCACTGACAGATTCCGTGTCATTGCCTTCGACTTGCCATGGCATGGCAAGAGCTCGCCACCGGCCGGCTGGCAGGGCGAAACGTGGCGTCTGACCAGTACTCTCTACTGCGAATTGATTCTGGCATTTACGCATGCGCTGGCACTGGAAACCCCGGTGGTGATGGGTTGTTCTATCGGCGGGCGCGTTTGCCTGAATCTTGCACTCGATCACGCCACACGGTTTCGCGCCATTGTCGGGCTGCAATCGGCGGCCAGTACTCCGCGCTATTACGATCCGGCCTGGCTGGACCATCCGGAGGTCAACGGGCCGGTCGCAGGCGCGGCCACGGTCATGGGATTGATGTGCCCGGACAGCCCCGAAGCCGAGCGCTGGGAAACGCTGTGGCACTACATGCAGGGCGGACCCGGGGTCTTTTCCGGCGATCTGCATTTTTACCAGGTTGAAGGAGATTTTCGTGAACGGGTAAAGAATATCGACACCGCGGTGGCGCCACTGTATCTGCTCACCGGAGAGTACGACTACTCGTGCACCCCGCAGGACACGCTGGACACGGCAGCGCAGATCCCAGGTGCGAAAGTGCAGATCATGCCGGGACTCGGCCACTTTCCGATGAGTGAAAATCCGCAGGCGTTCATTGCGCATTTGTTGCCGGTACTGGATGAAATCGAACGGGCGAGCCGCGACGCCGTCCCAACCTGAATTGGCGCGCGTTTCCGCAACCGAAGCGAAAGAGGCATTGTCGTGGGCTACTACATTTTCAAGATTCTGATCACGGCAATGCTGGTCGTTCTGGTTTCGGAGCTGGCCAGACGCAGCTCGTTTTACGGCGCACTGCTCGCTTCGGTGCCGCTGATCTCGGTGCTGGCCATGGTGTGGCTGTACATTGAGACGAAAGACACGGCAAGAGTTGCATCACTGTCCGGCAGCATTTTCTGGCTGGTGCTGCCGTCTCTGGCGCTGTTTATTGTCCTGCCGTTGATGATCAGGGCCGGTGTCAATTTTTACGTCAGCATGCTCGTCGGCATTGCAGTGACCGGACTTTGCTACTGGCTGATGGTAGGCGTGCTGGGGCGGTTTGGCGTGGAGTTGTGACATAGTCAAAGGTCACAACTGGACGTCGCAGAATCAAGCCCCGATCGCTTCGCGGCTCTCAAACGGGTAGACCTGGAGGCCGGTACCGACGCTGTATCGAGCACGAGCAGATCCTGTCCCGAAAAAAAACGAGGCAGCCGCCAGGCATCGAGTGCCCGGTAG
>DATKYN010000186.1:0-3332 GCA_035528435.1 Burkholderiales bacterium | reverse complement strand
AATATCGGCAGATTCCATTGCCTTCAGACGCTCCATCAGGAAGCGTACTTCGTGCTCATCGGTGACCGTGCCGCTGGTCAGTAGTCCTCCGAGCAAGATTCTCGCCGCTTCGGTTTCCTCCAGGTCCTCGAGCAGAAAGATGTGCATTTGCCTCGCCCAGGACGGGACCCGGGCATCATCCGCGTCATCGGCAATGGCGCGCGCGTACCTGAGCGCGAGCCGGGGATCGCCGAGTCGGTGTTTGGCGATGATCGATGCGTGCGCCAGCCAGCGCCAGCGAAATACCGGGTCTTCCAGAAACTCCCGGTACACGAAATCAAGCACCGCGCGTTGCTTTGCCTCGTCAGGCACTTGTGAATAGACCTGTGACGCGAGCAGTAGCGGATAGCTTGTTGCGGGGTCCAACGTCGAAATCGCATCCAGCCACTGGACAAGATTCACGTAATCGAGTTGGCTGAATGGAATGCTGATGCCGGGCTGTGTGTCAAAAGCCTGCAGATTCAATGTGAGCAGCAAGGCGAAACCCACGGGCTCCCCAAGCGCAGCCAGGCGCAGCGAGTTGATAGCAGGGGGCGGTGCCAGTTGTGCTGCGAGGGCAGCGGGTGCAGGCTCCATTGTCCGGAACGCGATCTGGCCGAGCATCATCGCGGGCAGCAGCCAACGTAGCCACATCGGGACGCTTCGAATGCTGCGTTGTCTTGCCATCGGATCGCAAGCCCCGCCTGATCAGAAATTCCTGCGGTGCAGGTCGAACATTGCGGCGCCCAGCAACAATGTAACGTAGATCGCGGTTTGCAAGGTTGCACCGGGCATGGTCATCGGGTTGACCGGGGCGTCGATCAGCCACGCTGTTTGTGTGAAGGCGTCCATACGGGGCAGGACCAGCGCGATGGCGTCGGCGAGAAATGCTGCGGAATCGGTTGCGGGGCCAGAGGCGGCAATGGTCGACTGGCTCATCAGCTGAACTGCAGTGATGGAGCGTGCGAGAACATAAAACGCCAGCACCAGGGCAGCCGCAGACGCGACCTGGGAGAACGTTGTGACGCAAAGCATTGCAAATGCGGTGACGATCCACAGTTCCAGGAGATGGGTGTAGGCCCACAGCAGTACGTTATGCAAATCAGCGAGCATTGCGAGTGGCAGCGAGACGACAGCAGTGCAAGCCACGCTCAGGCAGGCGTAACCGATGAATTTTCCGGCGAGATAGCTGGAGCGGGGCAGATCAAGCGAAAGCATCAGTTCGAGCACTTTGTCATGAAACTCGCGCACTGATCCCTGAATCACGGTGATTGCGACAATAAACACCGAACCGGCCCGAAGCGTAGCCGCAAGAAAAGCAACCTGGGAACGGGAAGATTCAGTGATGGTTTGTTGCCGCACAAAAAAGCTTGCGAGCACAGCTGCAATGACCATTCCGGCCAGCAGCAAACCGAAGCGGTTGCGCCATGTTTCGATCAGGGTGTAGCGCGCGATCACCAGTGTGCGAGCGAAGAACGGCGTCAGAACCTGATTTGCAATAGACTTCGGCATAAATCGTGCGGGAGTATGGGTTTATCAATACCGGCACGTAACCTTGCTGCGCTTGGCGCCATGCACGCCGTCATGCGTGAATGATGCACCAGTCGTCGGGGGTAAGCGCCTGCCAATGACGTATTGTCGATCTGCTTCCCCGTCGCTCTTGACATCTCGGGGAAACAGTTTTGTAAAGCACGTATGAGGGTGTCACGAAATGTCCGTTGAGATCAACCCGGTGTCTGAGGTGGTTGCGCAAGGACGCATTGCGCGCCTGATTCGCTCGTTGCGTGAAGAGCAGTGGCTGTCATTGATGCTGCTGGCACTGCATGGTGGTCTGGTACTGGAGTTGGTCGATCCGCTCGCGCGAGCCCTGCTCACGTCCCACTTCGGCTTGTTTCTGCTGTGGCAGCCCGTATGGCGTGGCGAACAACGCCTCCTTGCCAGGCAGGTCGTGCTGATTCTGGTCGCAGGCAGCATCCTGGTGGTGGCTGGAAACTGGTGGTTGATGGCGTTGTGGATATCGGTTCTGTTTTCGCTGATTGGCGGCAATATCAGGGGCATCCGGAACGCCGGGCAGCGCTTCGCTTCCATGCTCGCGGCGGTTTACCTGTTGTCGATTCTGCTGATGTGGGTTGTGCCGCATCTGTTCGAGGAGCAGGCCTTTCCTGAAATATTTCAGACGCTCGCCGGTTATGGGCTGCTGATACCGGCCGCCCTGATCTTTTTCATCCGCGCCGAAAAGAGCGACCGTCAGACAGCTCATGCGCTCGATCTGTTCTACAGCGTACTGCTGTTCTTGCTGGTTCTCGTGCTTGTGCTCGGATCGTTCGTCATCCGGCAGATCAGTCATGGCGATTATGTCATCGCGCTGGCGCAGACGCTATTTGCCATTGCCGTGTTCCTCATCGTGCTGTCGTTGCTGTGGGACCCGAGGGCCGGGTTTGTCGGTATCGGTCAGGTCGTCACGCGCTACTTTCTCAGCGTTGGCATTCCTTTCGAACTGTGGATGCACAGCCTCGCGGGTATCGCCGAACGTGTGTCGGATCCTGACAAGTTCACGGCGCTTGCGGCACAGGAACTGGCTGTTTTGCCGTGGGTTTCGGGGGTGGGCTGGCGGGCAGCCGGCGCCAGCGGCGAAGTCGGCGACCAGACAAAGCACGGCACTGAATTCTCGTTTGGCGGCCTCAGGCTGACCGTGTATACGCGCTTCTCGCCGAGTCCGGCGCTGGTGTTGCATATCCGGTTGCTGGCACGGCTTCTCGGTGACTATTACGAGAGCAAGGTGCGCGCTGCGCAACAGCGCCGCAGCGCGTATATGCAGGCGATCTATGAGACCGGCGCGCGTCTGACGCACGACGTCAAAAATTTGTTGCAGTCGCTGCGCTCATTGTGCAGCGCGGCTGAGACCAGTGGTGAGGCTGATGCCGAAGCCGTGAGGCTGCTGATGCGGCGGCAGTTGCCCCAGATCGCCCAGCGGCTCCAGATTACGCTCGACAAACTCGCGAGCGACGTTGAAAACGCGGCCGAAGAAACCGGGGCCTACGAATGGTGGGGAACACTCAAGCAGCGTTTTGCTTACGAGCCCGTGTCTTTCTCGGAATCGGGTCTTGCGCCGGGCGCGACGGCAACCTTGCCTGCCGAGCTCTTTGACAGTGTCAGCGACAATCTATTGCAGAATGCGTTGCACAAGGGTCGCCTGGCAAACGGATTGTCCATTGCTGTATCGCTCAAGGCAGTGGATGGTGGATTCGTTCTGACCGTGTGTGATGACGGGAAACCGATGCCTGATTCAGTTGCACAGCGGTTGTTTGAGGCAC
>DATKYN010000185.1:0-20033 GCA_035528435.1 Burkholderiales bacterium | reverse complement strand
AGTCGTTGCGGGTTGTCGACTTGCTGGAACAGCGTTACGGCGCCTTCGATGGACTGAACCTGTGTTTTGAAACGCGCGAAGGAATCCTTAAGCATTGCTCGCGATCCAACGCGAAAGAGCTTGGTGATGTTGGCGAGCGCTTTCTATTGAAGAGACAGCCGTCACTGGAGGCGCAACTGGCAAACCTCGCGGACGAAATCGCCTACAACAATCACGATGTTGACGATGGTCTGCGGTCAGGCCTGATCACGCTTGAAGACCTTTCCGGGGTGCCTGTTTTTTCGCAACACCTGGCGCAAGTGAGGCGACAATTTCCCGACCTTCAGGACCGGCGTCTGACGCATGAGACCATCCGTAGGATGATCAACACCTTCGTAACCGATCTGACCACCGAGAGCCGGCGGCGTATTGCCGAATACGCCCCCAATGATATCGAGGCAGTTCGCGCCGGACCGATGCTCATCTCATTCAGCGAAGAAGTCAAAGACCTGCAACACGCGCTGCAGACCTTTTTGCGTGCCAACCTCTACAAACACTACCGGGTACAGCGGATGGCCAACAAGGCCAGGCGAATTGTTCGTGAACTCTTCTCGGCGTTTCTCGAGGAGCCGCCATTATTGCCGCCGGAATTTCAGGCACGCGCGAGGCAGGACGCGCCTCGGGCGATCGCCGATTATGTGGCGGGAATGACGGATCGTTACGCAATCAAGGAATACCGGCGAATTTTTGCCGTGGACGTCTCCTGACGCATTGATAGGGGCCGATATGCCCTTTATTGATTAACGCCCGCCGATCACGGTACCATTCACGGCTTTGCGAAGAATCCGGCTGACGGCCGGATTCGGCGTCTCTGGGGGTCGAACCCCGGTTTGGCGCGAATATCGGAAATAATCTGTTTCGAAAAGGCAAAACCGTGGCCCATCCGACAACTCCCGCAGCTCAGGGGCTATATGACCCCCGCAACGAGCATGACGCCTGTGGCGTTGGTTTCATTGCGCATATCAAGGGCACCAAGAGCCACTCCATTGTTCAGAACGGGCTGGAGATCCTCGAAAACCTGACCCACCGAGGTGCAACCGGCTACGACCCGCTGCTCGGTGACGGTGCCGGCATCTTGCTGCAGATTCCCGATGATTTCCTGCGTGCAGAATGCACGCGCCTTGGAATTTCCTTGCCGGCGCCAGGCGAATACGGGGTCGGAATGGTGTTCTTGCCCAAAGACCCTGCTGCTAGCGCTGGCATCGAAGCGCTGCTTGATCACTACGTGGAGGCCGAAGGCCAGACGATGCTAGGCTGGCGCGACGTCCCCGTAGATAACAGCGGGCTAAGTGACGCGACCAGAGAGGTCGAGCCGGTGATCCGCCAGGTTTTCATCGGCCGTGGCAGCAACTGCGCCGACGTCGATGCTTTCGAGCGAAAGCTGTTCGTGATTCGCAAACAGGTTGAACACGCGGTCAAGGCGAAAGACTTTACTGATGGAAAACAGTTCTATGTTCCATCTCTGTCCGCCAGAACAATGGTCTACAAAGGGATGCTGCTGGCGGAACAGGTCGGCGAGTATTTTCTAGACCTGGCAGATCAGCAAATGGTGTCCAGTCTCGCGCTGGTCCACCAGCGCTTTTCGACCAATACATTTCCAAGCTGGGATCTGGCGCATCCGTTCCGGATGATCGGCCACAATGGCGAGATTAATACGCTCAGAGGCAATCTGAACTGGATGCACGCACGCCACATGGCGCTCTCGTCAACCTTGTTCGGTGAAGACCTTGAAAAGCTTTGGCCGCTGATTGATGAGGGGCAATCCGATTCGGCCTGTTTTGATAATGCGCTCGAACTGCTCGTGCTGGGCGGCTACCCGCTGGCCCACGCGATGATGATGCTCATCCCGGAAGCCTGGGCGGGCAACCCGCTGATGGAAGAAAAAAGGCGGGCTTTCTATGAATTCTATGCGCCTGTCATGGAGCCATGGGATGGCCCGGCGGCTGTCGCCTTTACCGACGGCCGGCAGATCGGCGCAACGCTTGACCGGAACGGATTGCGCCCGGCGCGTTACGTAGTTACCAAGGATGACCTCGTTATTATGGCTTCCGAGGTTGGTGTATTGCCCGTGGCCGAGGAAAACATCGCGCACAAGTGGCGCCTGCAGCCCGGCAAGATGCTGCTGATAGACACCGAGCAGCAGTGCATTATCGATGATGCAGAAATGAAAGAGCAGTTGTGCTCGTCGGACGATTACGCTTCGTACGTCGAACAGTCGCGAATTCACTTGCCGCAACTCGGGGCTGTCGAACTGGATCAGAAGCGCGAAGAGAATCTGCTGGACCTGCAGCAGGCCTTCGGCTTTAGCCAGGAGGATATCAAGTTCATTCTCACCCCCATGGCCCAGCGCTCTGAAGAGGCGATCGGCTCTATGGGCAATGATGCGCCGCTGGCAGTCTTGTCGGGCAAGAACAAACTTCTATACAACTACTTCAAGCAGTTGTTTGCACAGGTTACCAATCCGCCCATCGATCCGATTCGTGAGGAACTGGTGATGTCGCTGGTGTCCTTCGTCGGACCAAAGCCCAATCTGCTCGGCATAGACGAACAGAACATCAACGATCGGCTCGAGGTCTCTCAGCCGGTGCTGGATTACGACGACTACGCGCGTCTGGTCGGGATAGAGAAACTTACCGGTGGCAAGTTCAAGAGTCGAATACTGGACATTACCTATCCCACGATGGCGGGAGCCGAAGGCATGCAGCCGGCCATGGAGGCGTTGTGCCAGTCCGCGCAAAGTGCTGTGGAGCAAGGGGTCAACATATTGATTCTTTCGGACGCAAGCGCGTGCGCGTCCCGAGTCGCAATACCTGCTCTTCTGGCCACGGCCGGCGTGCACCATCACCTGGTGCGGGAGGGTTTGCGCACCAGCACCGGGCTTATTATCAGCTCCGGCTCCCCCAGAGAGGTGCACCATTTCGCCCTGCTTGCCGGTTACGGTGCAGAGGCGATACATCCATGGCTGACAATGGACACTTTGCGAGACATTGCGCCTGGTTTGCAGATCGATCCTGCCGATGCAATCAAGCATTATGTCAAGGCAGTGGGCAAGGGGCTTTACAAGGTCATGTCCAAAATGGGCATCTCGACTTACCAGTCGTACTGCGGTGCGCAGATCTTTGAGGCGATTGGCCTCAACACGGATTTCGTTGAGCAGTATTTCACCGGCACGGCGAGCAATGTGGAAGGTGTCGGTATCAACGAGATTGCTGGTGAAGCGGTTGCCGAACATCAACGCGCCTTCAGCGAGAAAGACCCGGTGCTCGCGCTCGCTCTCGATGCCGGAGGCGAGTACGCTTACCGTGTGCGCGGCGAGCAGCACATGTGGAATCCGGACTCGATCGCGAAGCTGCAGCGCGCAACACGGACCAACGAGTACGGCACCTACAAGGAATACGCGCACCTGATCAACGATCAGAGCCGCCGCCTCATGACCTTGCGAGGTCTGTTCGAGATCCTGCCCGCCGGCGAGCCAGTACCCATTGACGAGGTCGAACCGTGGACCGATATTGTCAAACGCTTTGCCACCGGCGCGATGTCACTTGGCTCCATTTCGACGGAGGCGCACAGCACACTGGCTATCGCAATGAACCGTATTGGTGGCAAGTCCAATACCGGCGAAGGCGGTGAAGATCCGCTTCGCTTTGTACCGGTGGACAAGGACACTGGCACTCGTGAAACTCTGGGCGATGCTGTGGTTACCGACGTGTCACTCCTAAAAGGCGACACCATGCGTTCGCGCATCAAGCAGGTTGCTTCGGGCCGTTTCGGCGTGACAGCCGAGTATCTTGTTAGTGCTGACCAGATCCAGATCAAGATTGCGCAGGGCGCCAAGCCCGGTGAAGGAGGGCAACTCCCCGGGCACAAGGTGTCTGACTACATCGCCAAGCTGCGATTTTCGGTGCCTGGCGTTGGCCTGATATCACCGCCTCCGCATCACGATATCTACTCAATCGAAGACCTGGCGCAATTGATTCATGATCTGAAGAATGCAAACCCGCGGGCCTCTATCAGTGTGAAACTGGTTTCCGAGGTGGGTGTGGGAACCGTTGCGGCCGGCGTTTCCAAGGCGAAGGCAGATCACGTCACCATTGCCGGTTACGACGGAGGCACGGGAGCATCACCGCTATCTTCAATCAAGCATGCGGGTGCGCCGTGGGAACTGGGGCTGTCGGAAACGCAGCAAACGCTGGTGCTCAACCAGCTGCGCGGACGCATCGCGGTGCAGGTCGACGGCCAGATGAAGACCGGCCGCGACGTACTAATCGGCGCGTTGCTCGGCGCGGACGAGTTCGGTTTCGCGACCGCGCCGCTGGTGGTCGAGGGCTGCATCATGATGCGAAAGTGCCATCTCAATACCTGCCCGGTTGGTATAGCAACCCAGGATCCGGAGTTACGCCGCAAATTTTCCGGCAAACCGGAGCACATTATCAATTTCTTCCATTTCATAGCACAGGAAGTACGTGAGCTGATGGCACAAATGGGTGTGCGTAAATTGGATGACCTGATTGGCCGTTCCGATTTGCTCGATATGCGCAAAGGCGTTGAACACTGGAAGGCGCAAGGCCTGGATTTCAGCAAGATTTTCTATCGGCCGGAAATGCCCTCGGACGTGGCCCGATTCAACTGCGAGGTGCAAGACCACGGTCTGGACAAGGCGCTTGATAACCAGCTGATCAAAGGGGCGAAGCCAGCCCTCGAGAAGAAGAAGAAAGTCAAGTTAACGACCGAGGTGCGCAACATCAATCGAAGCGTCGGCGGGATGTTGTCCAGTGAAGTTGCGCGACGCTATGGTCACGCCGGACTGCCGGACGGCACGATTCATGTCGATATGACTGGAACTGGCGGACAAAGCTTTGGAACCTTCCTGGCGCGAGGTATTACGTTCGACCTGCAGGGTGACGCCAACGACTATGTCGGCAAGGGAATGTCGGGGGGGCGCATCATCGTGAGACCTCCGAAAGCCTTTTCCGGTTTGCCGCGCGAGAACATTATCGTTGGCAACACCGTGCTGTACGGCGCTGTAGAGGGTGAAGCGTTTTTCTCCGGAGTAGGTGGTGAGCGCTTCGCCGTGCGGAACTCGGGGGCGACGGCTGTGATCGAAGGTGTTGGCGACCACGGTTGTGAGTACATGACCGGCGGTACGGTTGTCGTTCTGGGAGAAACGGGGCGAAACTTCGCCGCCGGAATGAGCGGGGGTATTGCGTATGTGCTCGATGAAACAGGCATGTTCGCGAAGCGGTGCAATCCGGCGATGGTAACGCTCGAGAAAGTGCTTCCGTCGGCGGATCAACCGGACACCGAACCCCGGCACTGCAATATTGCGGATGAGATTTTGCTGCGGCAATTGATCGAGACACACCTGCGCCACACGGGTAGTGCTGTGGCGGAACAACTGCTTGGTGACTGGGAAACTGCGCGATCGAGGTTTGTAAAAGTGTTCCCGAAAGAATACCGGCGTGCGCTCGGTGAGCTTGCAGCGAAGCAACAGAATCAACTGGAGGCGGCCTGACATGGGCAAACCAACCGGATTTATGGAAATTGAGCGGGTCGGCGAGGCATCGCTGCCTACCGGCGAGCGGGTCGGAAACTACCGGGAGTTCGTGCTCCATCATGCCGATGAGGAAGCGTCACGCCAAGGGGCGCGCTGCATGGATTGTGGCATTCCTTTCTGTCAGGACGGATGCCCTGTAAACAACATCATTCCCGACTGGAACGACCTTGTTTACAGGCAGCAGTGGGAGGTTGCGCTGGCCACCTTGCACTCTACCAACAACTTTCCGGAGTTCACGGGACGGATCTGCCCGGCGCCGTGCGAGGCTGCCTGCACGCTGAACATCAATGACGATGCCGTTACGATCAAGGCGATTGAGCACGCGATCGTGGATAAGGGTTGGGAGCAGGGATGGATCAAGCCACTGCCTGCCGCAAGAAAGACCGGCAAGAGAGTCGCGGTCGTTGGTTCCGGACCAGCTGGACTGGCTTGCGCGCAACAGCTCGCCCGTGCCGGTCATACTGTTTCGGTTTTCGAGAAAAATGACAGGGTCGGTGGCTTGCTGCGTTACGGTATACCGGACTTCAAGATGGAAAAAAGTCACATCGACCGGCGCGTTGAACAGATGCAGGCTGAGGGTGTTGAATTTCGAACAAGTGTTTGCGTCGGCGCGCTTCCCCAAGACGTGCCGGGTGTGAACAATTTCGCGACGCAGTTCGTTTCGCATCAGGAGCTTCTTGAGGAGTTCGATATCGTTGCGCTAACGGGTGGAGCAGAGAATCCGCGAGACCTTCCGGTACCGGGACGCGAGCTCGAGGGGGTCCATTTCGCCATGGAGTTTTTGCCACAGCAGAACCGGGTCGTGGCGGGCGACTCTCTGGATAGTCAAATCAAGGCTACAGGCAAGCATGTAATTGTCATCGGCGGTGGCGATACAGGATCTGACTGTGTGGGCACATCCAACCGCCACGGCGCGTTGTCCGTCACGCAGTTTGAGTTGATGCCGATGCCGCCGGAAGAAGAGGACAGGCCTCTTACGTGGCCCGACTGGCCGATCAAGCTGCGCACATCGTCCTCTCATGAAGAGGGCTGCAATCGTGACTGGTCGGTGACGACCAAGCGGTTTGAAGGCAAGAACGGCAAGGTTGAAAAACTTGTCGCAGCTCGCGTCGAGTGGAAAGAGGATGCAAGCGGACGGATGCAGATGAATGAAATCCCCGGCAGCGAATTTGAAATGCGGGCCGATCTCGTGTTGTTTGCCATGGGTTTTGTCGGACCGGTGCATACGGGTGTGATCGAGCAACTGAAGCTTGATCGCGACCAGCGTGGCAATGTAAAAGCCGACACTGAGTCTTACCGGACATCGAACAGGCGTGTGTTTGCCGCCGGGGATATGAGACGAGGGCAGTCCCTGGTTGTGTGGGCGATCCGGGAAGGAAGGCAGTGTGCCCGTGCCATAGATGAAGCGCTAATGGGCGTATCCGAACTGCCTCGCTGATCGATTGCAGCGGTCAGCGCTTCGGCCGCACCATGAATAACCGAACATTTACCCTGTCGCGGAGATCGCCTGTGTCTGCTCCCAAGAATGATACGTTTCTGCGTGCACTTTTGCGGCAGCCGACTCCCTACACGCCGATCTGGATCATGCGGCAGGCAGGACGTTACCTTCCTGAATACAACGAGACTCGTAAGCAGGCGGGCAGCTTTCTTGAACTTTGCAAGAATCCGCACCTGGCGACAGAAGTGACGCTGCAGCCGTTGGCGCGTTTTCCGCTGGACGCGGCAATCCTGTTTTCCGACATCCTGACGATTCCCGATGCAATGGGGCTGGGGCTCTATTTTGCCGAGGGCGAGGGGCCTCGCTTTGAGCGGCCGCTTCGCGAAGAATGGGAGATTCGCAACCTCGACACGATCGACCCGAATGATCATTTGCGCTACGTTCTCGATGCTGCGTCCCAAGTTCGCAAGGCACTTGATAACGAGGTGCCGTTGATCGGGTTTTCGGGCAGTCCTTACACGCTTGCCTGTTACATGATCGAGGGGCGCGGCGGGACCGAGTTCCACGAGATCAAGCGCATGCTTTACGCGCGCCCGGATCTTCTGCATTCCATTCTCGAGGTCAACGCGCGTTCTGTGGTGGCCTATTTGAATGCGCAAATTGAAGCAGGCGCGCAAGCTGTGATGATTTTCGACAGCTGGGGTGGAAATCTGTCAGAAGCCGCTTTTCGTGAGTTCTCGCTTGCCTATATTGAGCGAATCTGCGCTGACCTAAAAAGAGAACAGGACGGGCACAAGGTCCCGTGTATTGTCTTTACCAAAGGTGGAGGTCAATGGCTTGAAGCTCTTGCCGACTGTGGCGCCGATGCGTTGAGCGTTGACTGGACGACGGACATCGGCCGGGCACGTCAGCAGGTGGGTGAGCGTGTTGCGCTCCAGGGCAATCTGGACCCTGCTGTTTTGTTGACCAATCCCGAGGTTATCCAGCGCGAGGCATCCAGGGTGCTCGCGTCTTTCGGAAACGGAAGTGGCCACGTTTTCAATCTCGGTCATGGCGTGTCCCGCTTCACGCCACCAGAAAATGTGGCAGCGCTGGTGGATGCTGTTCACCAGCAAAGCCTCCCTTATCATCGGTAGCACCGGCACTTCCGGAATTGCCATCCCCGTGAATTTATTCACAAATTGGCTGGCACTCCAGGTGACTGGGTGTTAATTCGGTAGAGCTCGCTTACATTCCGTAACTGCATGTTTTATATGGTTTCTGGTATTTAGCTCGGCAATAATTCGATGGTTCTTCCGCGCAAGCGCCCAGTGTTAGGGCTGCCAGGAGAGTTTTCATCAACAGAATTATCCACAGGCCGGCTGGCCAGAAAAAAGCCTAATGTATAAAGCCGGTTACGGGCATTATTGAATGCTTGTTTATAAGCGTACGCGCTAACTGGGTAATGGACACCGCAGGACGATGACGATTGCCCGTGTCGAACTTGATGTACCGGTTGCCGGACCTTTCGACTACGAAGCTGGCCAGTTGGAGGTCGAAGTCGGAGCACTGGTCGCGGTTCCGTTCGGCCGCCGCCGGCTCGTCGGTGTGGTTACCGGGCTGTCCCGGAACAGCGAGGTCGAGAAGGCCCGGCTGAAGCAGATTGAACGCGTATTGCCTGTCGATCCGCTTCCAGTGTCCAGTCTGTCGCTTGCCGGGTTTTGTGCCGATTACTACCGGTATCCACTGGGGCAGGTCTTGAGCGTGGCCCTTCCGACCATGCTTCGAAAACCCGATTTTGGAAAACGCGTGCGAGCGTGGGAATACACGCTTTGTTCTGGCAGCGCGATGGACCTGGAAGCCAGTATCAATCCCAGAGCATCCGGCCAGAAACGCCTGTTTCGGACACTGGTGGAGGGCAATGCGGTGGACAGCGTCCAGGCGCGGCTGATTTACCCCGGCGCGCAACGCGTCTTGCGGGAATGGGTCGAAAAAGGCTGGGTCGATCGGGTTGCCGCTCGCCCCCGTTCGCAAGTAACGCAGTCGAGTCATGACAGTACGCCGACAGCACAACCGACACCTACGAGTGAGCAAGCCCAGGCAATAGCGGCAATTGGCGAGACCTTCGGACACTATGCTCCCTGGCTGTTGCACGGCGTAACCGGCAGCGGCAAGACAGAGGTTTACCTGTCGCTGATCGAGCGGGTCGCGGCACAAGGAAAGCAGACCCTGCTACTGGTGCCGGAGATTAACCTGACGCCTCAACTGGAAGCGCATGTTCAGCGGCGGTTTCCGGGCCTTGAGCTGGTCAGTCTGCACAGCGGGCTGGCCGAAGGCGAACGTTTGTCGCGCTGGCAAAAAGCCAGAGCTGGCCAGGCGGCCATTGTTCTTGGTACGCGTCTGGCAGTCTTTACACCACTGCCAGAACTCGGCCTCGTGGTTGTCGATGAAGAGCACGACATGTCGTTCAAGCAAGCGGAGGGCTTGCGGTACCACGCGCGTGACCTTGCTGTGTACGTAGCCAGGTGCGCAGACGTCCCGGTTGTTCTGGGCTCCGCAACACCGTCGCTGGAAACCTATTCCAACGTACTCGAAGGTCGCTACCGCAGCGCGACGCTGAATCTGCGCCCGGTCGCTCAGGCGCCAATCGTGGAATTCATCGACGTGCGCGGACAGAGCTTGAGTCACGGCCTGTCCGATCCGGCGATCAATGCCGTCAGGCAGTGTGTCAGCCGTGGCGAGCAAAGCCTGGTCTATATCAATCGCCGCGGCTTCGCTCCAGTCATGCTTTGCCATGCCTGTGGATGGATGGCTGAGTGTAAGCGATGCTCGGCCCGCTTGACGCTGCATGCGCGATCGTCAAGACTGAAGTGTCACTATTGCGGTCACGAAGAGCCCGTCGCCCTTGCTTGCCCGACGTGTGGCAATCAGGATTTGCATGGCCTGGGAGAAGGTACCCAGCGAGTTGAAGACGCAGTGCGTGCATTGATTCCCGATGCGCGCGTTTTGCGGGTGGACAGTGACAGCACACGCCGTCGTGGCGCGTTCGCGCGTATGCGCGAACAGATCCACGATGAACAGGTAGACGTCCTGGTCGGGACGCAAATGCTCGCGAAGGGGCATGATTTTCCAAAGCTCACGCTGGTCGTGGTCCTCGGTGCCGACCATGCGTTGTATAGCAGCGATTTTCGCGCGGCGGAACGATTGTTTCAGCAACTGATGCAAGTAGCGGGACGTGCCGGCCGCGGTGACCTGGCAGGCCGGGTGCTGGTACAGACCGAGTTCCCCGATCATCTGGTTTATGCGGCGCTGGCGCGCCAGGATTTCTCTGCTTTCGCCGGGAGCCTGTTGGCGGAGCGACGCGCCAGCGGGTTTCCACCCTATGTATATCAGGCGGTGCTGCGGGCCGAAGCACATCACGAAGATGATATGTGGGCATTTCTGCGTGCTGCCGCACGCAAGGCCGCGAGCGTGTCGGCGGACAACATCACCCTATATGATTGTGTGCCGGCGCCGATTTTTCGAATCGCCGGACGCTACCGGGGGCAACTGCTGATTCAGGCTGGTAGCAGGGTGGCTTTGCGGCGTTTTCTGGCGCTCTGGCACCCGTTGCTGCATGAGGGCAAGGCCAGTGCCGCGCGTTGGGTCATCGATGTTGACCCGGTCGAATTGTAGTTGTGCGGTCACCAAGGCGTGAGCCGATATAATCCCTGCTTCTTTCGAGCCGCCTTATCACCAGATGCATTCCGCAATTAGCTTGCGTGCCCAACTCCTCGATTTGCTGCAGTCGGCCCTCACGAACAGCCTGCCGGAGGCGCCAGAGGTCAATCTCATGCTCGAGCGACCGAAGGCGGCCGGACATGGCGACTATGCCTGTAACGTGGCCATGCAATTGGCGAAGCCGCTGCGACGCAATCCGCGCGAGATCGCACAAATTATCGTCAGCGCCTTGCCTGAATCACCTTTATTGCACAAGGCGGAGGTTGCCGGGGCCGGCTTCATCAACTTGTTTGTCGATGCAGCGGCTCGCCAGAAGATCGTGCCAGCCGTGCTCAATGCCGGAGCAGGGTATGGCCGGATCCCGATTGGCAACCACAAGAAGGTTCAGGTTGAATTTGTGTCCGCGAACCCGACCGGCCCGCTCCACGTCGGTCACGGACGTGGGGCGGCTTACGGCGCCAGCCTGGCTAACATACTGGACGCTGCCGGATACGCAGTCACGCGCGAGTTTTACGTAAATGACGCCGGCCGCCAGATGGATATTCTGGCGCTATCGACCTGGTTGCGGTATCTGGAGTTGGAAGGCCAGTCCCTGTCCTTTCCCGGCAATGGTTACCAGGGCGACTATGTTCGGGACATGGCTGACGCGATTCGGCAACAGCATGGTCCGCGCTACGTTCATGACAGCGCATTGATCTACGCCGATGCGCCGCAAGCGGGCAACGATGCCGAAGCACATCTTGATGCACTGATCGACAAAGCCAAGGCGTTGCTGGGACCCGACTATGCCTATATCCACGATTTCGTTTTGACCGAGCAACTCGGTGATTGTCGCAACGACTTGCTGGAGTTTGGCGTTGAGTTCGATGTCTGGTATTCGGAAAAATCGCTTTTCGATGCCGGTCTTGTAGCACACGCAATGGAGCGGCTCGAGGCCGGAGGCCATCTTTATAAACAGGATGGCGCGATGTGGTTCCGTTCCAGCGAATTTGGTGACGAAAAAGACCGTGTTGTGCAAAGAGACAACGGTCAGTACACGTATTTTGCATCCGACGTGGCGTACCATGTCAACAAGTTCGAACGTGGTTTCGAACAAGTGATCAATGTTTGGGGCGCAGACCATCACGGGTACATTGCAAGGGTCAAAGGGGCTCTGGAGGCAATAGGTCAGGAACCGGACAAGCTGACGGTGGCCTTGGTGCAGTTCGCAGTTTTGTATCGGGGCGGTCAAAAAGCAGCGATGTCGACACGCTCCGGTGAGTTCGTTACCTTGAGACAGTTGCGCCAGGAAGTCGGGAACGATGCCGCCCGGTTTTTTTATGTCCTGCGCAAGAGTGATCAGCACCTAGATTTCGATCTCGACCTTGCAAAATCACAAAGTAACGAGAATCCTGTTTACTATATTCAGTACGCTCATGCGCGATGTTCCAGTGTTCTCGAAAAATGGGCTGGTGACCCCGGTGTTCTTGTCAACGCCAATGCCGCGTTGCTCGTTGAAGATGACGAGGCATCGTGCATGCAAAAACTTCTGGATCTACCCGAAGTGATTGAGTCGGCGGCGCGTGATTTCGCACCACATATTCTGGCGTTCTATCTGAGGGATCTTGCGGCAGCGTTCCATAGTTACTACAACGCGACGCCCATACTGAACAGTGACCAGGTGGTGCGAGAAGCGCGGTTGGCGTTGTTGGCAAGCGTCAGGCAGGTCTTGCGAAACGGTCTGGCGCTGCTCGGAGTGAGCGCGCCGGATAAGATGTAGACTTCGAAGATGAGCCGCGACTACAGAAAAAAAGGCAAGAATCCAGGCGGCGCTCGACCCATGAGTGTTGGCATTCTGATCGGCTTGCTATTGGGTCTGGTTATCGCGATCGCTGTGGCTCTGTATATAAACAAAGGACCGAGCCCATTTGTTGAAAAAGTCAAACCGGCTACTTCGGGCTCGGCTCCGGCGAATGGAAAAACTGCAAGCAAGAAGCCTGAAGAAATCAAGCTCGAGCTCGATTTCTACAAGATACTGCCAGGCTGGGAGGAAGCCGTTACCGACCGGCAATTCAAGCGGCCCGGTACAACCGGTGACAAGGAAATCTATTTTCTTCAGGTCGCGGCGTTTCCAAAGCCTGCGGATGCGGACAACCTTAAAGCCCGGTTGGCACTGTCCGGCATAGAATCGAAAATCCAGACGGCCGAACTGCCTGATGGCAGCATCTGGCATCGTGTGAGAGTCGGGCCGTTCAGCGATCAGAGTGAACTAAATGAATCACGCCAGGCTCTCAGAGGACTGGAGCTTGAAGCGAATCTGATCAAGGTGCGCCAACCGGCCCGGTGAAAACCAGAATCACGTTAGAGAGAAAGAACATGAAAAGACTGATTGCGTTAGTTGTGGCCTTGCTTGTTTCGACCAGTGTTTTTGGCCAGGGGGCGCCGGTACTGGGTAAGGAGTATCGGGCTATCGATCCGCCTCAGCCAGTCTCCGGCAACCAGATCGAGGTACTTGAATTTTTCAGCTACGCCTGCCCGCATTGCGATCAGTTCGAGCCATTGCTGAACAGCTGGTTGTCCACCAAACCTGCAGACGTGAATTTCAGTCACGTTCCAGCTGTATTCAGCAAGCGCATGGTTCCTCACGCCAAGCTCTATTACACGCTTGAGGAGACAGACCTGTTACCGACGCTGCATGGCAAGGTCTACGACGCAGTTCACCGGCAGGGAAACAATCTTGCGGATCGCGAGGCAATCATGAAATGGGCGGCCGCCCAGGGCGTCGATATGAAGAAATTCGAAGCTGCTTATGATTCCTTTGGCGTCGGCAACAAAGTCCAGCGGGCGATGCAGCTGGCGCGTAACTTCCGCATTCCTGGAACACCTTATCTGATCGTGAACGGAAAATATCTGACCGGCCCTGGTATGGTGATGAGACCCGACGGCCGTGGTGTTGACGCGCAGCGCTTTGCCTTCGTGCTGAACACACTGATTGATATGGAGCGATGAACGTCTCAGCGCATTGATCCCTATTGCGCATTAATCCCTGGCTTCGTTTTGCCGTGAGCTGGCGCGCCGCTGCTTTCGGTTTTCTGCTCGCGCTTTCGGGCACGGCGGGCGCAGAGTTGCAGGAGGGTCGGGACTATCTCGAAATTGACCCGGTGCCGGTTGATTCCGGGCAACGCATTGAGGTCATCGAATTCTTTTTTTACGGTTGTAAATCCTGTTACCGGATCGAACCGGTCTTGCGCGATTGGGCGATACGGCGCGAATCACGCATCGATTTCAAACTCGTTCCGGCGCTGCGACGCAGCGCCTGGATACCTCTGAGTGATTTGTTCTTTTCGCTCCATGCCCTGGGTGTGCTGCCGCAACTTCATGATCGTGTTTATGTCGCCATTCATGAGCAAGGCCGCCGGCTTTCGTCAACAAGTGAACAGATTAAATGGGCTGCCGAGCACGGTTTGGATGCGACGGTCTTCGAGCAGGCTGTCCGTTCCGATGCGACCATGATCTCAACCCAGCGGGCCAGAGATGCGACGGTCGCATATGACATACGTGTTACGCCTTCAATCGTCGTAGACGGTCGCTATCTCACGACTGGTGCGATGATCGGCAACGCATCGCGGGTATCACTGGTTCTTGATCAGTTGCTGGAGTTGGCATTGGCCGCTCGAAGCGGTGCGCTCCGGTGACAGTGCCCAAAAGCGTTGTCATCACAGGTGCATCAAGCGGTATTGGACGGGCGCTTGCGATCGAATACGCGCGGCGAGGCGCTACGCTTGCTCTGATTGCCCGCCGGGGCAAACTGCTCGAAGAGCTGGCCGGGGCACTGCCGGTGCCTTCGTATTGTTACCCGCTGGATGTTCGGGACGCCGGAGCGCTGAGCACAGCCGGGCAGGATATCGTTGCTCGCGTTGGCTGCCCTGACGTCGTGATCGCCGGTGCTGGTGTTTCGGCCGGCACATTGACAGCGGACCCTGCCGACGCGCGTGTGTTTGACGAGATATTGTCGACCAATGTAACGGGAATGATGCTCTCTTTCAGGCCGTTTGTTGACCTGATGCGGGCAAGAGGAGGCGGTACCCTGGCCGGAATAGCCAGCGTGGCCGGTTTTCGCGGGCTGCCGGGCGCATCCGCTTACTGTGCCTCAAAATCAGCGGCTATTACCTACCTGGAAAGTCTGCGCCTCGAGCTACGCCCGGTTGGTGTCAAGGTCGTGACCATTTGCCCTGGGTACGTCGCCACGCCGATGACCGCGGTGAACCCGTACCACATGCCTTTTATGATGAATGCCGATCGCGCGGCAACTGACATCGCTAACGCGATTGCCAACGGCAAGCGTTTCCATGTTCTGCCCTGGCAGATGGCGCTGGCTGGTTGGGTTCTGCGCCGACTACCGCACTCTGTCTACGATGCGCTTTTTACCCGTGCCCCACGCAAGCCGCGCCGTAGCGCAGAGTGAGCACATGCTATTAACGCAACGCCACCTGCAGTCGGTCGGTCCTTAACTTCCTGCTCAGAGATCGATGCCCAGCACGGAACCGAGTTCAGCAAGTGCTGCGTCCGGGTCGATTACCTTGATCGTATGCATGCCCATGGCCCGCGCAGGTTTGAGATTGGTCCCGAGATCATCCAGAAATGCCGCTTCCGCGGGTTTGATGGACAGCTGTTTGCACGCGAGCTCGAAGAACGCTTTCTCGGGCTTGCGTACGCCGACCTTTGACGATTCGATTACCTGGTCGAACAGCGCCAGGGCATCCTGCCACTCCCGGTGCCTTGCTGCGTCGTCAGTCCGATTCGTCGATGTCGTGAGCGCTTCACGATTACGAAAATTGTTGGTCAGGCAAGCGGTAATGAAGTGACCGTGGCAGCGTTGTACCGCCTTGATCATGCGCGGCCGAACCCGCCCATATACGAGATTGACCACTTCAAGGCCGCGAATCTCGTGCCCCGCAGATCTAGCTTCCTGCGCGAACGCCTCGTCAAACGCCTCGGCCGTCAACTCGCCGCGTTCGAAGCGCGCCCAAGCATTGTTGTCCGGGTCGGTGCGATTGATACCCTGGATGAATCCGTCCGGGAGCCCCCGATTCCGCTCGAAGCGGCGGAAGGCATCAAACGGGCTCGTTGTGATGACACCACCAAAATCGAACAGTACAGCGCGAATAGCCGTTTGGTTCAAACGCGCTTACTGCGTCTTGTAGGCGTCGACCGCACGCTTCAGTTCCTTGTATTCCTCGCACGGAATTGGTGTGCACAGTCTTGCCAGTTCTGCCAGATGTTGCTCTGCTCCACCCAGATCGTCCTTCATCAGGTAAGCCTCACCCAGATACTCATGGGTCGGCTTGTGGGATGGATCGATTTCCAGCGCGCGTTCATAGTGCCGAAGCGCTGCATCGAGGTCTCCTGACTGACGGTACGCATAACCGAGAAAATTATAGGTATCGGCACTCTCGGGATACGTTTCGGCGGTGTTACTCAGAACCGTAATTGCCGTCGCCCAGTCACCCGATTCTATTGCGGCCTTGCCTTCCAGAAAACCGGGATCGTCGGTAGCCGAGTCATCGGTATCGCCCAGATTGGCGGACGCAACGGACCCAATCAGGCACAACGATATGAAAGCGAAAACGTGTGTTAGGTGGCGTGCAATACGAAACATGATTTCTCCTCCAGTTTGTTCGCGGCCGTTTTGCCTTGCCGCGCGGCCGAACCGCCACAGGGGCAACCGCCGGAGAAGTCCTGATGGCGCCCTATTCTACGGTGACGGACTTTGCCAGATTTCTCGGTTTGTCGACGTCCGTTCCTTTTACCAGTGCCGCATGATACGCAAGAAGCTGCAACGGTACGGTGTGTAGTATAGGACTCAAATGGCCGGCGTGCTCGATCATCGGAATAACGTGCACTCCGGGGGAGGAGTGTATCTGCGAATCGGCATCAGCGAACACGTAAAGTTCACCGCCACGTGCGCTGACTTCTTGCAGATTTGATTTGAGCTTCTCCAGCAAGGCGTCGTTGGGTGCAATCGCAACGACAGGCATATCCTTGTCGACCAGCGCCAGTGGGCCGTGCTTCAATTCGCCCGCAGGGTAGGCTTCCGCATGGATATAGGAGATCTCCTTTAGCTTCAGCGCGCCTTCGAGCGCAATTGGATAATGCACCCCGCGCCCGAGGAACAGCGCATTGTGTTTGGTAGAGAATCGCTCGGCCCATTCTTTTACCTGCGGTTCCAGGGAAAGCACGTGATTCAGGGCTGCGGGAAGATGTCTGAGCGCCTGAATGTGGTTGCGCTCCTGCTCGGCGGTCAGTTGGCTTCTGGTTTTTGCAAGTACCAGTGTCAGCAAGAACAGCGACGACAATTGCGTTGTGAAAGCCTTCGTGGACGCAACCCCTATTTCCGGCCCTGCCCGGGTCAGGAATCGAAGCGCGGCATGACGAATCAGCGACGATTCAGGCACGTTGCAGATTGCAAGCGTGCGTTCCTGTCCCAGCGCTTTGGCATGCAATAGCGCCGCGATGGTGTCGGCGGTTTCGCCCGACTGTGAAATGGTAATAATCAGTGCGTTCGGATTCGGTACCGTCTCGCGATAGCGGAACTCGGACGCAATTTCAACGGAACATGGCAGTCCGGCTATGGCCTCGATCCAGTAGCGTGCCGTCAGCCCGGCGTGATAACTCGTTCCGCAGGCGAGGATGGTGACGGAGTCGACCCCTGACAGCACGGTATCGGCGTCCGCGCCGAAAAGTTGCGGGACAATCGATTGTGCGCCAACCACCATTTCCAGCGTTGCGGCGACAGCCCCGGGTTGCTCGAATATTTCCTTTTGCATGTAGTGCTCGTAGGGACCGAGCTCGACGGCATCCGCGCTGAGCTGACTCTCGTGTACCGGGCGTTCCACATCGTCACCGTTTCCGTCGATGATCCGGTATCCATCGCGCCGCATATCGACGACGTCACCTTCTTCCAGGTAGACCATTCGCTTGGTGACCTGCAACAGGGCCGAGGCGTCGCTGGCGCAGAACTGCTCGCCATCGCCGAGCCCCAGTAGCAGCGGCGCGCCCTCGCGGGCCACGATCATTCGGTCTGGCTCGTTTTCGGCCAGAACGGCGATTGCGAACGCGCCCTCCAGTTCGCTGACAGCATGCCGAACTGCATCCAGCAAATCCTCGGCGCCCTCGAGGTGCGAATGCAACAGGTGCGCAATGACCTCGGTGTCCGTGTCGGAATCAAACACATAGCCCGCTTCGATCAGCCGTGCGCGAATGCGTTCGTGATTCTCGATAATCCCGTTGTGGACGATGGCGAGTCCGTCGCGGCTGATATGGGGGTGCGCATTGCGCTCGCTCGGTGCGCCGTGTGTTGCCCAGCGCGTATGTGCGATGCCCGATAATCCGGTGACGTTGCCTTGTTCCGCCATTTCTGCGAGGCCGGAAACACGGCCGACGCTGCGCAGCCGGCGCAATCCATCATTGAGTACTGCAAGACCGGCGGAATCATATCCGCGATACTCGAGTTTGCGCAGACCTTCCAACAGCACCGGAACAACGTCGCGCGCTGCAATCGCTCCTACGATTCCACACATGGCAAGAATGCTTTCTGAATTTCGTTGTGTATTCCGATTGGTAAGGCATGAAACATACCAACGGAGGTTCCGGTGTTACTTGCGTTTCACCTTGACCGGACGTTTCCAGCCCGGCACCGTAATCTGTTTGCTGCGAGATATGGTCAACTCACGCTCTGGCGTGTCTTTGGTGATGGTGCTGCCCGCGCCAATCGTGCTGCCCGCGCCAATCGTGACCGGTGCCACAAGTTGCGTATCGGAACCGATGAACACGTCATCCTCGATGATGGTTCGATACTTGTTGGCGCCGTCATAGTTGCAGGTAATGGTCCCGGCGCCGATATTGACTTTCTTTCCGACACTGCTGTCGCCGATGTAGGAAAGATGATTGACTTTGGAGCCGTCCCCGAATTGCGATGCCTTCATTTCAACGAAATTGCCAATACGCACTTCGTTAGCGAGGCGGTTGCCCGGGCGTAACCGGGCATATGGCCCAATACGGCAGCGATCTCCCGTCATTGCGTCGTCGATGTGGCAGAACGGCAAGACCTCGCTGTCGGGGCCGATATGCGTCTGGCTGATCACGCAATTCGCGCCGATCGAAACGCGATCACCGAGCACCACATCGCCTTCGAATATGCAATTGACGTCAATGGTTACGTCCCTGCCGCAGGTCAGGGTTCCACGCACGTCGATGCGGGCAGGGTCGATGACGGTCACCCCTTGCTCGAGCAGTTTTTGAGCATGTTCCCACTGATAGATGCGCTCGAGGCGTGCGAGTTGGCCTTTATTGTTAACACCCAGAACCTCGAACTCATTGCCGGTTGACGCCGTCGCAATCTCGACACCATCGCCTGCCGCGGCTGCGACGATGTCGGTCAGGTAGTACTCGCCCTGCGCGTTGTCGTTTCCAATGCTCGATAGCCATCGTTTCAACTGCGCCGTGGACGCAGCCAGCAAACCGGTATTTACTTCGCGTACCGCACGTTGTTTAGTCGTGGCATCCTTTTCCTCGACGATTTGCGTGACGCGCCCGGCGCGATTGCGGATGATGCGCCCATAGCCTTGTGGATCAGCCATTTCCAGCGTCAGCAATGCCAGTTCGGCCCGCGTTTCAAGCAAACGGCGAAGCGTCTCGACACTGATCAGAGGGACGTCGCCATACAAGACGAGTGTCGTGTCAGAATCGAGAACGGGCAATGCCTGTTGGACCGCATGGCCCGTGCCAAGCTGCGGTTCCTGGCAGACGAACTCGATATCGTTTGCCCTGGTTCGGTCGCAAACTGCTTCGCCGCCGTGCCCATAAACGACGACAATCCGTCGCGCCGACAAAGCGCGTGCCACTGAAATGACATGGTCCAGCATTGGCCGGCCGGCTAGCGGATGCAAGACTTTCGGGATGTCGGAATGCATTCGCGTGCCTTTTCCGGCAGCGAGAATGACAACGTCGAGATCGGCCATGATTAGGGGGCGGATAAGTGAGTGAAAAAAGCGGCGGGATTATCGCATACGGTTTCCGCTTGTTGCCGCCGGCTTTGTCGTGCCACATGCATGCAGCAAGAATCGTGCTTCGCGATAATCAGTCCTGGCAAACGTCGATATCCCAGCGGCACATCGTTTTCGACAGGCGGCGCCATGGGACGCATTCCTTCGAACGCTAGCGTGGCTGCCAATGCTCCCTAGACCTCGTGGCTTTCGCCTCTGGCGGGAACCTGCACATCCCAGCCAAACCGCTCACGTACGCAATCGGCGAAATCGTGTGCGG
>DATKYN010000184.1:0-42476 GCA_035528435.1 Burkholderiales bacterium | reverse complement strand
AAGACATGCGCGCATTGCCTCTGGTGGAGCAGGCGATCAGAGTGTCCGAAGAGTATCGGGTGCTGGGGCGGCACAAGGATGACACCCGTCCCGCATACTTCGACTATCAGGGTTTGCGCTTTGGCCAGGACACGTTGCATGTTTTTGCCGGTTTGTGTGCTGTAGATACGCCCGAGCACGTCGAACAGATGATGCGCGCGCTTCGGGATAGCGGGCAGGCCTGCACTCGCATGGGCGCTTACAAGCCGAGAACCAGCCCTTACTCATTCCAGGGCCATGGCAAAGCGTGCCTGCCCTGGGTTTTCGAGTTGGCCGGAAAGTACGCGATCAAGGTGATCGCCATGGAAGTAACGCATGAGTCGCACCTTGACGAGATTCGTGAAGCGCTCGAAAAAACCGGAAATCCGACCGGTGTCATGTTCCAGATCGGCACGCGCAACACGCAGAATTTTGAGCTGCTCAAGGCTGTGGGGCGCCAGAGAGAGTTTCCGGTGCTTATAAAGCGGGGATTTGGTATTACGCTTGACGAGTCGATTAACGCCGCGGAGTACCTCGCGAGTGAAGGTAACAGCAAGGTGGTTTTTGCGCTGCGGGGTATGAAGACCAATCTGGGAGATCCACATCGAAATTTTGTCGATTTCTCGCACGTCCCGGTGGTAAAGCGTCTTACCCGTATGCCGGTTTGCGTCGATCCCAGCCATTCGGTTGGTACGCGCGCAGCATCCCCGGATGGCATCATGGACACGTTTCACGTCACGGCACAGGCGATTGTGGCGGGGGCAAATATGGTGCTGGTCGATTTTCATCCTGATCCGCCGAAAGCACTGGTGGATGGGGCGCAGGCGCTACGCCTGAATGAGTTGCCCTATTTTCTGGATGATGTCGCGATTGCGCGTGAGGCGTACCTGAAGCGTGCGGAAGCGGCGAGTACGTTTCATGCACAGGGATAACCTGGCATCTTTACCGCTTATGTCTGCTCACGCATAATGCTTTGCGGTCACCGGTCAGGTGGCCAAAACGATTGACAATGGCCTGGAAAAATTACCGCATCCGCACATCATGATCGAAGAAAAGAATCAATCTGCTCAAGAGAGTGTGTTGCAAACCATCCATCGTGTCGAAGACAACGAGGCGATGGTGCAGCAGATTTTCGAAATGATCGGGCACTCGAAATTCTTTTCGGACTTCACCCGCCAGGACGTGGAGCGGCTGACGGCGTTCATGCAGGTCTATCGGGCAGAAGCTAATCAGACCATCATCCGGGAAGGTGATGTGGACGATAATCTATTACTCATCGTCGAAGGCCGGGTTGAGATTGCAAAGACTGACGCAAATGGTGATCGCCGGACGATGACTGTGGTAGGTGCCGGGGCCACGCTCGGGGAGATGTCAATGATCGATGGAGAACCCCGATTTGCGACGTGCGTTGCCCTTGAGGAGACGACGTTTGCGGTGCTGTCGCGCGACAGCATGGTCAGGATCATCATTGAGGAACCTGCCCTGGGATCAAAGATTCTGATCAAACTCGTTACGCTCTTGTCGCAGAGGTTGCGAGCCACCAGTTCGAATCTGCTGCAACATCTGGAAAGCTGATCGCCCCTGTTTTCGGCGGGATGAAGGCGCCCCTACGCAGTTCTGGTTTAAGGCTGGCCGTTCTGCTGATCGGCATGCTCGTTTTTGGGGCATCCTTTTGTCATGCAGACATTGCGGTCGTCGATGATACTGGCGGGCAGATTACGATCGCCCATCCGGCCCGGCGAATTATTGCCATTGCACCCAACCTTGCTGAACTGGCCTATGCGGCCGGTGCGGGGCAGTGGTTAATTGCCGCCGTACGCGGAACGGACTATCCACCCGTTGCCTCGCTCCTGCCACGGGTTGGGGATGCCGCAGGCCTGGATTTCGAGCAGATCCGGCGTCTGGAGCCGGATCTGGTGCTGGCCTGGGGAAGTGGGAACAAGCAGAGCGATCTGGATCGACTTGCTCGCAATGGTGTTGCGGTCGTTGTGTTTGAAGCACGCACCCTGGGTGACGTTTCGCGTCACTTGCGGATGATCGGCCGGCTTGCCGGAAGCGAGCGCGAAGCCGAGCACGCAGCAATGCAATTCGGGAATCACCTTGCGCGATTGCGCGCAACCTATGCCACGAACTGCGTTGTCGATGTGTTCGTGGAGATCTGGCATCAACCGGTTTTTACCGTTGGTCCTTCGCATGCCCTGAGTGATGCCTTGCACGTTTGCGGCGCCCGCAATGTTGCTCACGACTACCCGCTATTGGCTGGGCCGATTCCGCTTGAAAACGTGCTGGTGGCGCGACCAGAAGCCATTTTGTCTGTCACGGGGGGGGCTGAAGCCGATGCGCAGGCGCGTTGGGACAAGCTGTTGCCGGACTCGGATGGTCAGTCTGTTCCGGTGGTTTCGGTGATGCCGGAGCTGCTGGTCCGATCAGGCCCGCGCATGCTCAACGGCGTCGAATTGCTGTGCGCACGCCTCGCCTTGTTACGCGAGCCCGTTTGCCGGGCCAGTCAATCCGGAAAATAAAGCATCGCAGGCTATGCGCCAGACTCAGGTCTTGACGCACTCACCCATATACAGCATGGGATTTGTTGGCTCGCCTGCTGGTGAGCCGCCAGCCGGTTCTACCGTCATTCCCAAACCCCAGGCATCGTCAATGGAATTCCCGAGTTGCGGGGGAACTGGCAGCGTTTGCAGCTCGTGCGTGGTAATCAACCCAAGGGACACTGGCGTTTGGCCGCGGGCAGGCAGCATCCACAGCTCCCAGGCTGTATCGGGTGCCATCTCGGCGTGCCCGATCACGCGCAGCCTCAGCATTTTCTGTTTCTTCCGGCCGGGCTCCCATGACACGGTCATCGCCGGCGCGTTAGTGTGCGTGTCATCCATCACCACTACCATCATGTTCGTATCGGTAACGGGCGGCTCGATTGCGACCGAGAGGAAGAAACCCATCGTGATCAGCGCGATAGTCGCCAAACCGGTTGTCGCTCGCCAGAACTCCAGATTATTCCACCAGGCAACCGCCCGGTTGTTGGGGCGTTCGCCATGGATTCGTTTTTGTATTGCGCGCCAGACGCGGCGTGGCGGCGTCACATCGGGTACCGCGGTTGCCATGGGCGTCAGGCGCACTTCCCACTCCGATACCAGTGCTCTCAAGACCGGACTCAGCTTCATCTGCGCCTCGAAGCGCCGTCTCGCGCGCTCGGGCATGGTACCCAGCACGTACTCGGCGGCGAGCCGTTCTCGAATTTTCGGGTTTGTGTAGTTCATTTCAAATCCAGGCCGTCAAGACAATGCCTTAGTCTGTCCAATCCTCTGCGGACCCACGTTTTCACCGTTCCCAGTGGCTTGTCCATCTTCTGAGCGAGTTCGCCGTGGGACAGACCATGAAAAAATGCCAACGTGATGCTTCGTTTCTGGTCGGCACCGAGTTGCTCCAGGCATTCGTGCAATCTTCCGGACCGGGCGCTCAAAACCGCCAGTTCTTCCGGGCCAGGGCCCTCGTCCGGAACGCTCGCAAGGAAGGCCTCTACCTCCTCGGAAGTCTGCACTTCGCGTGGGCGCCGCAGCCAGTCCAGGGCTCGATTGCGCACGATCGCTGTCATCCAGGTCATTGGCGCGCTCTTTGCCGTGTCGTAGTTACCCGCGTGGTGCCAGATTTTGACAAAACTCTCCTGCAAAACTTCCTCGGCCCAGTCCTTCCTTCTGGTTATACGCACGGCAACGCCGAACAGTTTCGCCGATGAAGCTTGATACAGGGCGTCAAATGCCCGTTGGTCCGAGAGGGCGCAACGGGCAAGCATGGCCGCCAGTTCCTGGTTGGTGGGGCCGGTCATGTGTCGGATTTTCGGCTCTTTTGCCAGTAGACGTCGCTGCGGCCAGCACTGTGGTTGAGCACGCGGCATAGTACGAACAGAAGATCCGACAGGCGATTGACATAGCGCTGTGGTAGCGGCGATACCTGCTCGGACTGGGCCAGTTTGACCAGGCGCCGTTCGGCGCGGCGGCAGGTTGCACGGCAGACGTGAGCCAGTGCTGCGGCGCGCGTGCCGCCGGGCAGTATAAATTCCTTGAGCGGCGCAAGGTCGGCGTTGAAGTTGTCCAGATTCTTCTCGAGCTCAGCGACATGCGCGTCATCGATTGCCGTGTAGCCAGGGATGCTCAACTCCCCGCCCAGATCAAACAATTCGTGCTGTACTCCGATCAGAATAGTTTCGATCGCCCCGGGAACGGTCTCGGCAAGCAACACGCCAATCGAGCTGTTCAATTCATCCACGGCACCAATTGCCTCGATCCGTGCGCTGTCCTTCGGGACGCGCGATCCATCACCCAGCCCGGTCGTGCCCGTGTCGCCTGTGCGTGTATATATTTTCGAAAGACGGTTGCCCATGACTTTTCAAATGAGTGGTTTGCCGGGTCTGGTGTTTGCCGACTGAATTACCCGGTCAGAAACGTAACCGCCCGATTATATAAGCATCCCGGGCGTTTGACGGATCGGGGCAATCAGCCGCCATCCGGTAGCGCGAACGAGCTTGGATCCCCACCCAGGTCCTCGATTTCGAGCTGCAGGCGTCGATGCAAGGCATTTCGCCGGTGATTGGGGTCGTAGGCGTGCCAGCCTGAGAACGCCGGAATAGATGCCTGATCGACAGCCTCCAGCAGACTCGCGCTCTCTTCATATAGCGTACGGGCCCTCAAATCGAGAGCCTGCAAATAGTGAGCGGTGGCACGAATGGATTCTTTGTCTGACGGCGGGCCGAAACCGGGGACGACGCGGTGAAGTGGGAGGGCGAGAAGTTCTTGCAGCGCTTTCTGCCAGCCTTCGAAATCAGCGTCGCGAATTGCCGGGACATGGTTGGTTGATACCAGGCCGCCGGCAAACAGCGTTCCGCTTTCGCTGTGCAAAATCGCCACGTCACCGGGCGTGGCAGCCCATCCGTAGTAGAGCACTTCGATTTCAACCCCCCCGGCCCTGATGTGCCTGCTGTCGTCCAGCAAAACGTTCGGCAGCACCAGACGGCTGCCGTCCATTTCCTTTCCCAGGTCCTCAACGAGATGCACGAGGCATTGTGCGCAGCGCGCTTTCATCAAGTCCCGGGTTTCGCTGTGTGCCGCAATGCGAGCCCCGCCTTCCTCGAAAACGGCCGTGCCGAATACGAACTCTCGCACCGCATGCGTGAGAATAACCAGTTCGACTGGCAGGCTGGTGACGTCGCGGATGGCATCCAGAATCTGTTTCCCGTGCCGGTAGGAAACGCCGGTATCGATTACGACGACTCCATACGGGCCGACAATGAAGCCCGCGTTGGCAACGCGGCCGCGATTGTCGCGTGTTACCGTATCGGCAGTGCCAATCAGTGCGTAAACGTTGTTGGCCACGCGCAGCACTTGCGGCTGTTGCGCGACGGCCACCGGCGAGGTCAGCGCCGCGATGAAGAGTGCCATTACCCCGGCAAGTAAATTGGGGCGCCTGACCGATAGTGTTGAATTGGTCCAGAATGTTTTTTGCATGAACAATTGACGACCGGGGGTAGACCCTGGCAACGTATTTTCGGGAAGAGTATGAGACGCTATCGTAACGGCAATATTGACAAGAAGCGGGTGCTCAGGGTTCTTCTGGTCGTCCTTGGGTCGCTGGTGGCTCTTCCGGGCGTTTCAGGCCTTGCCTTGGCGCAAGCCGAAACCGCCAGTCTGGCTGTTGAGGAGATCTCGCCAGGAAATTTCGTCCATTATGGCGTGCACGAGGACCGCTCACCCGAAAATCTTGGCGATAACGCGAATATTGGATTCATCGTTGGCGAGCGCTGTGTACTGGTCATCGATACCGGAGGGTCGCTGCCGGTTGGCCGGGCTTTGCGGCGGACGGTGCGAGAAGTTTCTGACAAGCCCATCTGCCATGTCGTGCTCAGTCACGTCCATCCCGACCATATTTTCGGCGCCGCGGCGTTTGTCCAAGGTGGTCCGGAGGCGGTTGCGGACATGGGCATCGACGTGATTGGCCACGAGAATCTACCGCGTCAATTGGCCGCGCGTGGTGCTTTTTACCGAAAAGCACTGGAGCGTGACCTGGGCGAGATTGCAGCGGGCAGCAACATCGTCATGCCGACAATAACGATTCCCGCGGGCCAGACCCTGACCGTTGATCTGGGCAATCGCGAGGTCGAGATCAGGGCATGGGCGCCGGCACACACCGATCATGATCTGAGTGTGTTCGACCGCTCGACCTCGACCCTGTGGCTTTCAGATCTGCTGTTCGTCGATCACACACCAGTGCTGGATTCGAATATCACCGGATTTCTGGATGTCATGAAACTGCTGCGTGCGACCGAGGTCAGTCACTATGTACCCGGACATGGGCGAAGTACGATGCGATGGCCGGCTGTGATGAATCCCCAGCAGGCATATTTCGAGCTGATTCTGGTCGAGACCCGGCAGGCCATTCGTGAAAATGTCCGGCTGATGGACGCGGTTAACCAGGTCGCGATTTCGGAGGCGCCCAATTGGCTGAATTTCGAAACCTACCATCGCCGTAATGTCACAACAGCGTACACGGAACTTGAGTGGGAACAGTAGGTTATACTCGAAACACAAAGGGAGAATTGGATGAAGTTTCGATTTTTGTTGCTGGCTATGACGTGTTTGTGGCTTCCGCTGGGGGGATTGGCGAACCCGGATGCCGAGCCAGACCACAGCAAGATTCCAGAATGGCAGGTGATCCGGAACCTTCTGTTTGGTGACCGGGAAATCAATCCGGATGACCGTAATGTGGTCCGCGTCTATCTGAATACCCGGGCGGACGACGCCTCCACCGTCCCGGTCATGATCAACGGTTTGATAGATCAGACCGAGACGGACTACATCAAGACACTGTATGTAATAGTCGACCGCAATCCGATTCCGACAGCTGGCGTGTTTCGTTTCACACCCGAGAGTGGGCGCCTGAAGCTGGAGACACGTCTCAGGTTTGAGCAGTACAGCTTCGTTCGGGCGGTCGCCGAGATGAACGACGGCCGGTTGTACATGTCGCAACGCTGGGTGAAGGCCTCGGGTGGTTGTTCTGCACCAATGGGGGGAAATGGCATTCCGGCGTCTCTTCTGGGAAAAATGCGATTCCGGATGGACGATCAGGTGGAATACGATCAACCGACGCTGGTGCAGGTTCAGGTGCGTCATCCAAATGAATCCGCTCTGGCTTCTGACCTGGAAGCCGACCAGGTGCCGCAGTTCATTCGCAGCGTCCAGGTTGACTATAACGACAAGCCAGTAATGACCGGGGAGGTCAACTTTTCGCTGTCCGACAATCCTGTCTTCCGGTTCTATTTTGTGCCCACAGGGGAAGGTGAGTTGAGCGTCGAGATGCAGGACACCCACGACACGGTGTTCACGCAGTCGGTGCCGATCAAAGCGGGATCGACATCTTCCAACCGCTAGAACATCATCCCGGCATTGACCGTCAGGTATTGGTTCCGTTAAAGTTGCGCAGGTTTTTCATCAGATAATCAGAAAGCTACAAGGATGAATCTACGACGAATCAGCGTTCCCGGAATACTGGCGCTACTTCTTCTTGCTGCTGCGCCGGTTTCGGCGCAAGGGGATGCCGCTGCCGGTAAGGACAAGAATGCGATGTGCCAGGGGTGTCACGGTATCGAAGGCTTTCGCACGGCATATCCGACAGTCTATTCTGTACCGATGCTTGGCGGTCAGAGCGCAGCATATCTCGCTGCGGCTTTGAAGGCGTACCGGTCGGGCGACCGTAACAACGAAACGATGCATGCGATTGCGGCGGGTCTCTCGGACCAGGACATTGAAGATCTGGCGGCGTATTACTCCAGCATGGCGAATTAGAGCGTGCTGACTTGCTGTAGGACCGAACAGACCGGATGCGGGGATAACAAATGAAAAAATATATTGCAGCGATGGCAGCCGCAGCAGGTTGCCTTACAACGGGTTATGCGTTCTCTGAAGATGGTGGAGAGACGGTCAATGCGGCCGAGATCGTGACCACGGTATGTGCAATGTGCCATGGTGAAGATGGCAACAAGATGCTCACGCCTGAGACGCCAAAGATCGGTGGTCAGAAAGCGGATTACCTGGCGAAATCATTGCATGACTACAAGAGTGGCGATCGCAAAAATCCTATCATGGCGGCAGTCGCCGCTCCGCTTGGCAAGGAAGCAATCGAGGCGCTGGCAGCTTATTTTGCAGAACAGGATTCGCAACTGTATACGCTGAAGTAGCGCCGCGTCTGAATCGACCGACTGGACAAATTCCGGAAATACCGCGCAGTTATTGGCTATTTTCAGGCATACACATAAAGGGCTCTTGGAGCCCTTTTGTTTTTTTGGGGCGACCTCTTTCGGGCGTTACGCTGCGATTAGGGTGCCACGCGTGCGTTCCAGTTGGGGCTTTAGGGGAAGTTTCCAGCTATTGTGAGATCTATTTCCCCTTGCCTAATCGGTTTCGCAAGCACGCCAGATAGGCATTCTGATCCGGTGTGCTTCGCGTCTGGCTTGCCTGCCATACTGTTTCGCCGAGGCACTCGAGCACGATATGCAAGGCTGCGTGACGGTCGCCGTCCATTTCCACCAGCTTTTTGAATAGTCTGGAAATCCCCACCGGTTGGTCGATGGCGAGCTGTTCGGCGATGGACAGATGCAGGCTCAGGTGGAGAAAGGGGTTCATCTGCCCTGAATCCGGGAGGTAGTCGCGCTCGATGTAGCGCTCGCGCTGGCTTAGCAGGTTGTGATATTCGGGATGGAGCAGTATGACTTCGAGCGCTGTCGTTTCCAGCCCTTCTAGAGGTTCTCCGGATTGGTACTTCTCGAAACTGGAGAAAAATAACTCTCTTGCCTGAATGCGAGACGGGTTGAACATCACGCGGATTGGGTTTTGGCCCGATACTCGCACAGATCGCTGATCGGGCATTCGGGGCAATCAGGTTTTCGGGCCTTGCAGCAGTAGCGGCCATGCAAAATCAGCCAATGATGTGCATCCTGTCGAAATGGTTCAGGAACGAGCCGCATCAACCGTTTCTCCACTTCAATAACATTCCTTCCGGGTGCGATACCAGTGCGATTGGCAACGCGAAAGATGTGGGTGTCGACAGCGATCGTTGGTTCGCCGAAAGCGGTATTGAGCACCACGTTGGTTGTTTTCCGTCCGACACCCGGCAACTGCTCAAGCTCTTCGCGCGTTCGGGGCACTTCCCCGTGATACTTGTCCGCCAGTAGCTGACAAGTGGCGATGATGTTCTTTGCCTTGTTGCGAAACAACCCGATTCGCTGGATATACGGCAACAGACCATTTTCTCCCAGGCTGAGAATGCCTTGCGCGTTATTGGCAACGGCAAACAACTTTCCGGTAGCGAGGTTAACGCTCTTGTCCGTCGCCTGTGCAGACAGGATTACGGCAATCAGGAGTTCGAAGGGCGATTGATACACGAGTTCGGTGGTTGGCTTCGGGTTCGCAGCGCGCAGGCGCGAGAAAATCTCTTCACGTTTTTTCTTGTTCATCCTGAATCAAGCTGTCTTCATATGTCTGGTCGGACCATGGCCAGTCTGCGCCGAAATCGTGCGATTCCTTATGTGATCACTGGCCAACTCGCCGCCGTGCCTGTGCCCGCTTTATCGCTGCCGCGATTGCCGCGGCCTTCTTGTCGCTGCCGGGCGCTTTCGCCGCTTGCTGCGCGGCTGCAGTCTTGAAACTGCCTTGCTTACGCAGACGGTGCTCGCGATCTGCCTGCCGATCGGCAAGTCGTGCACGATGCGCGGCATAGCGTCGTCGCGATGCGGGCGCCATGCGGTCCACCGACACATCCAGTACACGCTTTGCTTCCGCGTACCCGTCGCGTGCGAGGTCGTCCAGCTCAATCATGTCTATGCAATCGACAGGGCAGGGCGGCAGGCACAAGTCACAACCCGTGCAATGGATTGTCAGCACAGTATGCATTCGTTTGGCAGCACCGACGATTGCGTCGACCGGGCAAGCCTGAATGCAAAGCGTGCAGCCGATGCAACGGTTCTCATCGATCAGGGCGGTGGTGCGCGGTCCCTGGGTTCCGAAATCAGCATTGAGCGGGACCGGGGGGGTATCCGTCAGCACTGCCAGCCGTTCGATCGTTGAGGCCCCGCCTGGCGGGCACTGGTTGATTGGCACGCCATCGTTGGCTATCGCGGTCGCATACGCGTGGCAATCGGGGTAACCGCAGCGGGTGCACTGTGTTTGCGGCAGCAATGCATCAATAGCTACGATCAGATCCGAACCGGCCATGCCACCAGATGCGCCAAAGTGTCAGTGTTCCGTTGTGGACGGACGAGCTCTGATCTGCTTGATGCAATGATCCAGCCACTGCCCGGTGAGTTTTTCCTGTAAAGAATTTTGCCTCAGTCGCGCCGCGAGGCCGCCAAAATCAACCTTGTCGAGCGGCTGGTCCTGGTTAAAACATGAGAACACGTAGGAACGTTCGCCGGTCTGCGGATCGACTTGCGGTTGCAGGCACTGGGCGCAGATCTCCTTCATCATGCACTGCATCGGGGAATTGATCGAGCCTATCGCGAAGTGATGCGCCGGCAAATATGGTGAGAGCACGCCATGACGGGCGCTTGCAACCGCAGCCATCATGCGATCCGACCCGATAGCAATGAGGCGATCGCAATCACCGAAATCAATCGGCTGGCGGCCCAATTCGTTCTGAGCGTAGGCGCGCATGGCCTCAACCATGTTGCCGACGAATGCCTTGTCATCGGGTCTTCGCGGTTCGAATCCCGGTTTCTCGTCGCAGCACCACACCACAACGTCGGCCGCGGCTTCAATTTCATCAACCTTGTAGCGATCGATCATCCGTTTGTAGCCGGCGAAATAGAGTACCCGCGAACCGGCTTTGCGTAACGCGCTGCCAATTGAAAACAGCACTGCGTTGCCCAGTCCGCCACCGGCAAGAACGACGGTTTCCCCGCTGGTGATTTCGGTGGGGGTCCCGGTTGGCCCCATCAACACTACGGGCTCGCCGGGTTTGAGCAATGCACAAAGATCGGACGATCCACCCATTTCAAGCACAATGGTTGACACCAGTCCGCGGTCGCGATCGACCCAGGCCCCCGTAAGCGCCAGTCCTTCCATCGCAAGGCGGGTGCCATCGGCGCGAGGGGCCAGGGATTCAAAATTTTGCAGACGGTAGAACTGGCCCGGTTGAAAGCGGCGTGCCGCTTGCGGAGCTAGCAGCACCACTTCGACGATATTCGGCGTCAGCCTGATAACTTCGTGCACACTCGCGCGCAGCGTCTGATTGAGCTTTGAAAAGAACGCGGCGTCCGTTCCTGAAAAAGTCGACTGTACGTTCTCCAGCACTTTGCTGACGACCGGATAGCCCTGCTTTGCGCCGCCCATTGCCTTGACCACATTGCCGGAAAACGACGGATGCAGATCACCAAAGAAGCTGATAAAGCGACCATCATGCTGTTTGGCAAGTAGCACCTGGACTTGCCCCGGCTTTGCAGTCCGTGCCGGTTGTACCTGCGCACCATTTTCGTCAACCGCCTGAAAATAACGTCCATCGAGTTGAAAATGATCCGGATCTTCACGTGCGGCCACGGTGTTCGGCTGGGTGCCGGCGGCAACCAGTATCGTTCCGGCGGGCAACGTCAATCTTGATTCAGTTGCGTTGCCGTTATCGTCCGCTGCCGGAGCGGCGACAGTCAGGGCGGTCGCATGGCCGAAATCGTTCACCTCTACCGAAACCGGAGTAACTCGCTCGACGAATCGAATCCCTTCCTCAAGCGCTTTCTCGACTTCTTCGTGATTGAGGGTATATGAAGGGCTGTCGATCAGCCGTTTACGATACGCGATCGTGACGCCACCCCAGGAGGCGAGTAACTCGGCTATGCGTGGCGGACGATCCTCTTTTTTTGCGCGTTCGCGTTCGGTGCGAATGGCGAGCGCGTGTTGTAGATATTCGTCTCCGATATCGCGTTCTTCCGCGTCCCAGTTAGCACGAACTGCCTCTTCACCGCGTTCGGCTACCAGCGTTTCATACCGGGACAGGAACTTCTCGACCTGCACCGGGTAATACGCGGCGGACTCTGTGGCCGTGTCAATTGCCGTCAGGCCGCCGCCGATAACCACAACCGGCAGGCGCACCTGCATGTTTGCGATGGAGTCGGCCTTGGCTGCCCCCGTGAGTTGCAGCGCCATCAGAAAGTCAGAGGCGGTTCGTACGCCCCGGGCGAGCGCGTTCGGAATGTCAAGTACGGTCGGTCTGCCCGCACCTGTCGCCAGAACGATGTGGTCGAACCCGTTGTCGAAAGCCTGCGTTGCATCCAGCGTTCCGCCGAAGCGCACGCCGCCGAACAGCGCAAATCTGTTTCGCCGTTCAAGCAGCAGCCGGATGACTTTCAAGAAATTCTTGTCCCAGCGCACGGTGATGCCGTATTCAGCAACACCACCGAAGCCTGCCATGACACGTTCGTCCAACGGTTCGATCAGCGATGAAAAATCGCGTACCGGCTCGAACGCGACCCGCTCCCCGTATACGTCAACACCACAAAGGGTCGGTGGCAGTGGCTCAATTTTGAGGCCGTCAACGCCTACAACCGTATGGCCATCGTTGAGCAGATGGTGGGCGACGGTAAAGCCGGCCGGCCCCATGCCGGCGATCAGGACGCGTTTGCCGGTGGCTGCGCGGGGCACCGGGCGCGCAAGATCGAGTGGATTCCAGCGAGTCAACAAGGAGTAGATTTCGAATCCCCACGGCAGCGCCAGAACGTCTTTCAGTGTCCGTGTTTCCACTTCAGGGATGTTGACCGGATCCTGCTTCTGGTAAATACACGACTTCATGCAGTCGTTACATATGCGGTGGCCGGTCGCGGCGACCATCGGATTATCGACACAAATCATGGCGAGCGCGCCGATGGCTGTGCCGTTTGATTTGAGTTTCTGGAACTCCGATATCCGCTCTTCCAGCGGACAGCCAGCTAACTGGACCCCGAATACCGTGTCCTTGAACGCGCCGGTCTTGTCCTTGAGACCATGGGAGCAGGAATCCTTGCCCTGTTCGTGACACCAGATGCAGTAATTCGCCTGATCAAGCGCGCCGACGAGGTCAGTGCCCTGGTCGGTCAAGGCAAAGCCGTTGCGGCGGCGCATATGCGATAGCCGATGTGACGTCATCGCGCCGTCGCGGTTGGTTTCGACGGGAACCAGTTTCTGGAAATCCAGTTTGTGCGGTACCTTGAACAGCACGCCTGCCGCATGATGCTTGCAACCGGCTTCGGCATGTACTGCCCACGCCGCGTATCGCTGGCTCGTATCCAGTTGGGTACTGAATGTTTCAGGATCTTCCAACCATTGCAGTGCATGGTGCGCGAAGCTCAATTCCGAAAATGGTTCGCCCATCATTTCCACGAGTGCCGCTCGAAGTTGGGGGCCGTCAAAAGTTTCCGCCTCGGGGGCCTTGTGCTTTGTGACCGCCTTTCGCTGGACGAACTGACGCTTGCATTTGTATAACGGCGCCAGGGCATCGTGCTCCGCCGACAACGCATTAACCTTGCCTTCGATCGCAAACAATTGCGCGAGGAAATCGTCCAGGTGTTCTGCCACTTCGATCAGCAGTTGCGATTCGGCTTTGCGCTCGATCGGACCGGTTTCCTCCCGCGCACCGATCAGGCGTTGCACGAGCCCGGGATCTGCATTCCCAATGAATTCTAGAAAACGCTGGTCAAGCCGGTCTAATCCGTCACGATCGTAGAGGTCCTCGAACCGGAATCCGAAGCCAGGCAGAAGCTGCGGGGAGTCGGATTTCAACGGTTTGTCACGATGTGGATTGGCACGTTGACGATTGTCGCCCATGATCATGCGGCCTTTTGTTGCGAGCCGGAAAAAAGGCGCGAATTATATCAGCCGTCATCGTGCGCTCCGTTGCGAAGCGCTCGCGCGCATTCGCTGACCAGTTGTGGGCCACGATAGATGAGCCCGGAATAGAGCTGTATCAATGTGGCGCCGGCAGAAATTTTCTCGAGGGCATCGGCAGCACTCATGATGCCGCCCGCGGCAATGACCGGCAGATCGCCGGCAAGGGCTTCGGCTAGCCACTGGATGGTTCTTGTCGAGCGTTCCCGCAACGGAGCACCGCTCAGGCCGCCAGCCTGGTCCGCATCCGGCAGATGCTCGACGCCTGTTCGCGAGATTGTGGTGTTGGTGGCAATGAGCGCATCCATTTCGTAACGGCACGCCGCTTCGGCGGCGAACCGGACGTCAGCCTTTTCAAGGTCGGGTGATATCTTGATGGCGATCGGCACCCGCCGGCCGTGCCGGTCACTCAGTGCTTCACGCTCGATTGCAAGGCCCGACAGCAAGTGCTCGAGTGCTGGACCCTCTTGCAGGCTGCGCAGATTTTGCGTGTTCGGTGATGAAATGTTGATGGTGACGTAGCTGGCATAGTCGTAAACGACGCGCAGGCAATGCTGGTAATCGTCGAGCGCGCGCTCTATTGGTGTGTCGAAGTTTTTGCCAATGTTGATACCGAGGACGCCCCGGTAGTTTGAGGCACGAACGTTCAACACGAAGTTGTCGACGCCGCGGTTGTTGAAACCCATACGGTTGATGATCGCGTTCGCCGAACTGATGCGGAACATGCGTTTCGGCGGATTACCGGGTTGCGGGCGCGGCGTAACCGTGCCGACCTCGAGAAAGCCGAAACCGAGTTTCGATAAGGCGTCAATGTGCGCGCCGTTCTTGTCCAACCCGGCAGCAAGGCCGACCGGATTGGGAAATGAGAGCCCCATGATTTGCCGGGGGTCACTAACATTCGCCGCGGCAAACAGGCGCGTAAGTCGAAGTTGCCTGGCGAGTTCAAGCGCCCACAGCGCAACGTTGTGAGCGCGTTCCGGATCCAGCGAAAATAGCAGGGGTCGTGCTAGCTGATAAAGCACAGGCGGGGCTTGCGCAAAACGACGTCGAAAATTGGCCGTGTTCCGGGATTCACACTTCAGGCGCCACGGCCTGACGCGACAGCCTTTGCCACTGGCCGTCGATCAGCCCTTCGATTGGCTGAAATAGTACTTTGTAGGCCATTTTCGGGCTTTGCGCGATCCAGTAACCAAGATAAAGATAAGGTAAACCCAGTCGCTTGCAAAGGTCGACTTGCCAGCAGACGTTGAACGTACCGTAGCTGGTGCGAGGCAGTTCCGGGTCGAAAAAAGTATAGACCGAAGAGAGTCCGTCATCGAGCCGGTCGACAATGCTCACCATTCGCAGCCTGCCGCCTTCACGAAACTCGACCAGACTCGAGCGGACATTGCTTTGCAGCAGAAAGTGGCGGTATTGCTCCCTGCTGTCGTGGTCCATGCCGCCGCCGCTATGGCGATGAGACTGGTAGCGCAGGTACAGGGCATAGTGCTCGGGGTAGTATTTCAGTTCGAGCATGTGCGCTTCGAGGTTGCTGTGGCGCTTGAGTGCGCGCCGCTGCGATCTGCTCGGCGTAAAGTCCCCGGTTGCGATGCGTACCGGAACACAGGCGCGGCACCGGTCGCAGTAAGGACGGTAGGTGAATGCACCGCTGCGGCGAAAGCCGACTTTCACCAGATCTGCATAAACCTGGCTGTCAATTGCATGACTCGGTGTGGCCACCTGCGATCGCGCCAGTCGGTCAGGCAGGTAGCTGCACGGATACGGCGCGGTAGCGTAAAACTGCAAAACCGAAAATGGCAGGTCATTCAACTGTGTCATGGTCCTGGTCTGTTTCGAATGTTGTCGCCCGGTGAGTTGTGCCGCCGCCCGGTCGTTGGGCCGGGAAACATATGCCCATGCCTGTCACAGGCGTATGCATCTCGCAGCCTTGCCCTGGTTCATGTTCGCCACCTTCACCAAGCCTGGACTTTGATTTGCCTCAACTCAATGGGCCCCAGGCTCGATTGTCCACGGTTCGAGTCTCCAGGGCGCTGGAACCGGGCAATAGTCTACCAATTCACCCAGGCGCTGTGCGAATTCGGATCGGGGTATTTCGCGGGCGCCGAATGTGGCGAGATGCTGCGTGCGCATCTGGCAGTCGATGACGCCGAATTCCCAGGCGCGCAGCTGCCGGGCAAGCGCGACGAGGGCGATCTTCGACGCGTTGCTTACCCGGGTGAACATTGATTCGCCGAAAAAAGCACGACCGATTGCGACACCGTACAAACCACCCGCCAGTTTTCCATCGATCCACGTCTCGATTGAATGCGCATGACCTGCTCGATGCAGCTCCGTATAGGCGGCAACCATCTGGTCCGTTATCCAGGTGCCTGTCCCGGCGTCACGAGGGCTCTGGCAGGCCATGATGACTTGCGCGAAAGCGCGGTCTGAGGTGACTTCGAATGCCTCGGTACGCAGGGTCTTTCGCAGCGAGCGGGTTAGATGAAGCTCTGCCGGAATCAGCACCATTCGTGGGTCCGGGCTCCACCACAGAATCGGATCGTCGTCGCCAAACCAGGGAAAAACACCATTGCGATACGCCTGCAGGAGCGTTTGCACTGAAAGGTCGCCACCTGCAGCGAGCAGCCCGTTCGGCTCGCGCAGTGCCCGCGTCAGTGGCGGGAAAGCATCTCCGGGGAGAAGCCAGGGAATCAAATGGCCGGCCGGTTCAGCAAGCGTTGCCGAGGGTCAAAAAAACTTGTCCGGGTTCTTGCTGATCAGCCCGCAGGCGATCCGCGGTCCGGCATTGCCACTGGGTTGGCTGCGAAGATCGTCCGCCTGCGCATGCACAATGACAGAGCGCCCAATGATGCTCTCGCTACCGGTGCCAAGACTGATGCCGGTGACCTTGATCTCGGCCTGCGCTGAACCATTCGCGTCAGATTGCACGTTTCCGAGGTCACCCGCATGACGCATGTCACTGTGTGCCCCCCCGTGCCCGCTGCCGTTCGGGTTGAAATGTCCGCCGGCGCTGCTGCCGTCAGGCGCACGACAATCGCCAATTTCGTGGATGTGCAATCCGTGCCTGGCATTCGCTTCCAGGCCATCGATGCGAATGTTGATATGCATTACGTCACCGTCTTGCATGAATTCCACGACGCCGCTTGCGGTGTTGCCTTCGGTTGGAGCCAGCATCGCGATAGCCGTTGGGTCGCGTTGCAATGCTGAATTGACGCTACCGCACGCCGTCATCACGACACAAAACCCGATCACCAGCCATCTGCCAAACATCGTTACGACTCTCCCGTTGCAACGCCCATTGCGTGACGCTGTATCATGCTTTCATCTTCCTTTTAGCATCGGCGCAACCGCAGTGTCAACGCGCATGAGCAGTCGCTTAAGAGGTGACCCATTGCAACGGCAAGGTGTAAAACAGGAGAGCCTGCAACGGGTGGATCAAATCTAGGCGGGGGGTAGGCCGGTTTTTTGCGGGTTGCGAATACGCCTGGTTTAAGGAGTGGGCAGATGAACGGGAGGATTTTATTCATTACGTTTCGAGCGAATTGTACGAAGCGACAGGAGTGAATCGTTGAGCGAGATTGATCGTCTCGCTCCGTCGGAATGGGTAGTCCGGTGGTTGTCACTGCTTGCGCGCGAGGGTACGGTGCTGGACGTTGCCTGTGGTTTTGGCCGGCACACCCGCCTGGCGGTTCATCAGGGGCACAGGGTGGTTGCGGTGGATCGCAACGAAGAGGCGTTGTCAGGGCTGGCTTCGCTGCCCCGGGTATCCGTTGTAAAGGCGGATATCGAGGGTGCACAGTGGCCACTGACCGGGCGTCGGTTTGATGCTGTCATCGTCACCAACTATCTGCATCGGCCGCTGTTTCCGGACCTTCTTGGTGCTGTGTCCGACTCGGGTTTGCTGATCTATGAGACGTTTGCACGTGGGAATGAGCATTTCGGGCGGCCGTCGAATCCCGAATTTCTTCTCGAAACGGCTGAGTTGTTAAGTCGCACACAGCCTTCGCTGCGGATTCTTGGCTACGAAGACGTCTACCTCGATAGCCCCAAGCCGGCGATGGTGCAGAGAATCTGCGCCGCCGGTGAAAAGTTCACGTGGCCGGTAACAAGGGGTTAAGTGCGTCGGTGAATCGGGTAGAATTTCGGTATTAATCAATTCAGGAGCGCCCTGACATGCTGAATGGAAGCATAGTCGCGATCGTGACACCTATGCACGAGGACGGCAGCCTCGACCTTGAGCGCTTCGGCAAGTTGATCGACTGGCACATTTCGGAAGGTACCCGGGGTATCGTTGTTGTTGGTACGACCGGAGAGTCACCGACAGTCGATTTCAAAGACCACTGTCTGCTGATCAACGCGGCCGTAGAACAGGCAGCGGGACGTATTCCCGTGATCGCCGGGACTGGCGCCAATTCAACGTCTGAAGCAATTGAGCTTGCCGGCTTTGCCAAGGCTGCCGGCGCCGAAATGAGCCTGACGGTTGTGCCTTACTACAACAAGCCGACCCAGGAAGGACTTTATCGCCACTTCCGGGCGATAGCGGAAGCTGTCGATATGCCGCACATTCTGTACAACGTCCCAGGCCGCACTGTTGCAGACCTGCAAAACGATACGACCTTACGCCTTTCGCAAATACCAAATATCGTTGGAATCAAGGATGCAACCGCCAGCATCGAGCGCGGTGCCGATCTGCTAAAACGCGTGCCACAGGATTTTGCGGTTTACAGCGGCGATGATGCGAGCAGTATGGCTCTGATGATGATGGGTGGACATGGTGTGATTTCAGTTACTGCCAATGTGGCACCGGCTCTGGTTCAGGAAGTCTGCGCTTCAGTTCTGGCCGGTGATTTTGGGCGAGCCCGGGCTGCGAACGACAAGCTGCTCGCCTTGCACACGCATCTTTTTGTTGAAGCCAATCCGATCACGGTGAAGTGGGTCCTTCAGGAGATGGGCAAGATCGGCCCCGGGATTCGCTTGCCACTTACGCCGCTATCTTCGTCTTTTCATGACCTGTTGCGTGGAGCAATGCAGCAGGCCGGAATTTCAACCCCAAGTGCGGCGGTGCACCAATAGCCCCCGGGCGACCGGGTTACAGACGTCCCGTTGCCACTGCGCTGGCTGAGTGGCGCGGCAACCAGTCGATGTTGCTGCTGTCGAACGGTCCGATGCTCGTCTCCGTATCTCTATATTCATTGCTGAATCGTCCATGAAATTCCCAGGCGTTATCCTGACTGCCGTAGTGGCGGCATTTCTTGTCGCGGGCTGCTCGAGCTGGTCCGATCGTAACAAGATTGATTACGCGGCAGCCAAGCGTCTGCCGCCGCTGGATGTACCGCCGGATCTGACGGAGCCCCGTCGCAGTGAACGCTTCGATATCGCTGACCAGGATGGGGCCACCTATTCGGATTACACCCGGGCGCGCGAAGGTGCCCTGGCTGTAGAGCAGCAACAGGTGGTACTGCCGCAAGAAGAAGGCATGCGTATTGAGGCAGATGGTGATTATCGTTGGCTGGTCGTGGATGTGGAGCCTGATGCGCTGTGGCAACCATTACGTGAGTTCTGGCAGGAAGCAGGTTTCCTCATCGCTATCGAGGACCCGAGAATGGGGCTGATCGAAACGGACTGGGCCGAGAATCGGGCGAAATCCGGCGGCTCGTGGTTTGGCAGGACCGTCAGTATGCTGGGGATTGTGTCCTCTCTGGGAGAGCGGGACAAGTTTCGTTCGCGCTTGGAGCGCGGCGATGAACCCGGCAGCAGCGAAGTCTTCATTACACACTGGGGTCTCTATCAACAGCAGCAGCAACAGAACAGCACCAACCTGCAAAAAGCTTATTGGCAAGCGAGGCCACGTGAACCCGAGCTCGAGGCTGAAATGCTGCTCCGTCTGATGGCCAAGCTGGGTGGCTCGCAGGAACAGATCGAGCAGGCGCGAGCAGCACCGGAGCCCGCCCCGCGCGCCGCGTTGACGACCCGCGAAGACGATCTGGAATATCTGACCCTGCAAGACACGTTCGAGAAGGCGTGGCGCCGGGTTGGACTTGCACTGGACTACATAGGATTTACTGTAGAAGACAAAAACCGTTCAGAAGGGGTCTACTTCGTTCGATATAACGATCCGGACGCCGATGTTGAGCAGTCAGGCCTGGAAAAGCTCGCATTCTGGCGCGATGACGAACCGGTAAACCAGAAGTTCCTGATTCGCATTACAGGTTTGGAGGGTAGCGGTAGCGAAGTGCATGTCCTCGATGAAATGGGGGCGGTTCTGGCCACGCCTACCTCGAGCCGCATACTGACATTGCTGCGCGATCAGTTGAAGTAACAGGTTTGCCAGACGCGATAGCGACCGGGTCCGAGCATGCCCTATCGACGCTGCGTTTCGCCAGCCTCGGCAGCGGCAGCGGTGGTAACGCCCTGGTGGTGAGCACCGGAGACACGACCGTCATGCTGGATTGCGGGTTCAGCGCCACCGAGGCCAAACGCCGACTCGCGCGTCTTGGACTGCAGCCCGAGCAACTTTCGGCAATAGTCGTAACCCATGAGCATGACGATCACATCGGAGGTGTGGCGCGATTTTCCAGACGCCACGGCGTGCCGGTGTGGATGTCTCATGGAACCTGGCGTGGTTTGGAACCGATGTTCGACGGTGTTTCCATTAACCTGATCGAGGGCTATGAGGCTTTTTCGGTTGGCAACCTGCGCATCGAGCCGTTTCCCGTTCCACACGATGCGCGCGAACCGGCGCAGTACGTATTCGGAGCCGGTACGTTTCGGCTTGGCGTACTCACGGACACGGGTGAAGTCACGCGGCACATCGAGTCCGTACTGAGCCGTTGTGATGCACTCGTGATCGAGTGTAACCATGACCCGGACTTGCTTGCGCGTTCAAACTATCCACCCAGGCTTCGCGCGCGCATATCGAGCCGGGTTGGGCATCTCGATAATCGCGCAGCAGCCCAAATACTCTCTCGTGTTGCCTGGCCCGGATTGCGCCACGTCATAGCAGCACATCTTTCGGAACAGAATAATTCTCCGGATCTTGCCCAACGGGCGCTCGCTGGTGCCCTGGGATGCGAACCGGAGTGGATTGGAATCGCGCGTCAGGATACCGGTTTCGACTGGCGCGATCTGGGTTAAAGCGAGCGCACTTCGCTACGGTGGTCAGTGCCGCCGCGAATCAGGTTCGATGGAGAGACCAACGACGACGAGGCGATAGACCGCGCTGAGGGGAGCTGCCGCCATGGCCCTCTACAGACCTATCGTGTTGGCCGTAACTGCGGGTGCCGACGCTTCCCAGATTTCCTCGAAACGCTCGGCAAGGGTGTGTGCTTCGATCGGGTCATTCCTGGCAAATAGTCCACGCAAATCATTGAAGTGAAAGCGCCGCACGGAATTCATCTCGTCAGCAACGACGAACGGGTCGTAAACGCCTTTCGCCTGAGTTTGCGTTTCGTGGATCGCGACGGCGTGGCTGAAGGTCCGTAATAACTGGATCATGCGAGGGCAACTGCGCTCCATCGACGCGGCCTCGTGTACGACGATTCGCACCCGGTTGCGCCGACTCGCGAGAAGGAAACTGCGCAACGCGTCGTGCCGTGCCGATGCGTTGTAGCTGGCTCCGAGATTTTGCTCGAATATTCGCAGCTCGTGCTTTGCCAACGAGATCACCTCGTCGACATATTCCTCGTATTGGTTTCTGCTCGTAAAGTTTGTCTTCTCCGGTACGGGAGTATCACTCACGTTGCACTCCGTTGGCTTATGTTGATGTAACCGTTACGATACCAGTTGTACAGGGTTCGTAAAGCGGCGCCCGCATGCTGTATCTCATGTGCAGTGAGCTGGCGCTGATCGGCTAGCGCGATAATCGTTTTTCGCTCGCTCGTTTTCAAACGAAACTCTTCGCCATTCAGAAACGCTCGTTGGCCGCGAAACAGCAATGGCAGGGCAGGGTGGACCTCCAATCCGCCGGCACGTGCGCGCCGCGAGAATTCAGTGTAATCAGAGTTCTTTGGTGGTCGCAGGAATACGTGGGGTTTTGGTTCGGACAGGTAACGACCGAGAAAACTCACCATGTCCGATTGGCCCCATCTGATTTTCGACAAAGCGCCAGCAACCTGATTAACCATGTGATCTCCCAGTTCGGCAGGGTGTTGTTGCGGCGCTAATCCGGGATCACGATACCGTCCTTCGATACGAAGGTTGTCCTCGAGATAGGCCAAAAAGCCGCTCTTGAGCGTGTCGTAATCGGGAGACCGGAATCCAATCGAATAGGTCATGCAAGCATCGACAGCAATGCCGTCGTGCGCGAAACGTGGTGGCAGATAAAGCATATCGCCTTGGTTGAGAATGCAGCTGCCTTCCGGCTGAAAACGCCTGAGAATTCGCAATTCCGAGTCAGGGTCAAGATCAAGGTCGGTTTGTGCGCTCACTTGCCACGTACGTTGGCCTTTTCCCTGCAGGAGAAAAACATCGTAAGAGTCGAAGTGTGGACCGACCCCGCCACCGGGTGCCGCATAGCTGACCATCAGGTCATCAAGGCGTGCGTGAGGCAGAAAGGAAAACCGCTGTAATAGTCTGGCTGCCGCTGGCAGGACATGATTGACTCCTTGTACCAGCAGCGTCCAGTTCGATTCCGGCAAATCACGAAACATGGACGCAGGCAGTGGCCCGTAGTGCACCTCGGTCTTGTTTCCGGCAGCGATTACCAGCCGCGCCTCGCACAGGTCATTGCGGGCTAGCGCAATTAGCTGTCGCGGAGTCAATAGATCACGAAATCCCGGCACGGCCTGACGGATCAGCAAGGGTTGCCTGTGCCAATGGCGTTTGAGAAACGTCGACGGCGAAAGGCCGCCCAGCAATGTGTCGGTCATACGGAAAGTATAGTCGTCCATTTACGCACTGATCAGTGGTTTGCGGGGAGCAAGCGTAATTCAGTTAAAATTAATCAGACACTTCGCTGGAGTTGTTACGATGCTGAAAGTTGGTCGATTAGCGCCTGCTTTCGAAATACCCGATGCGGACATGAACCTGGTTCGGTTCGCGGATTTTCTTGGCAAAAGGAACGTCGTCGTCTACTTTTATCCCAAAGACGATACGCCGGGTTGCACTATCGAAGCGATCGAATTCAGCGACATTGAGGATGATTTTACAGACGCTGACACAGTGGTTCTGGGCGTCAGCCGCGATGACTGCCATACACATGGTGCATTTCGCGACAAGCACGGACTGAGCGTTACCTTGCTGTCGGACCCAGATGGAGAAGTGTGCGAGGCTTTCGGTGTCATGGTTGATCGTGAAGTAGAAGGATTGGGGACAAAGCGCAGCCTGCTGCGTTCAACGTTTATTATCGATAAACAAGGGGTGTTGCGTGACGCCTTCTACGGTGTGAACCCGCGTGGCCATGCCCGTGAAGTACTCGAGCGAGTAAAGGAGCTCTGAAAGACATGCAGATTGCAAGAGATACCGTGGTATCAATCGACTACGAATTGACAGACGCAGCGGGCAAACTCATCGAGAAGACGCCGTCCCCGATCAGCTACCTTCATGGTGACCATCAGGGGATTTTCCCAATGGTGGAACAAGCGCTAAACGGCAAACAGGCGGGAGATGCCTGCGAAGTGCGTATGGAGCCGGGGGATGCATTCGGAGACTATGACGAGAAGCTGGTTCGCGTTGAGCCACGTGATCGTTTTCCGGAGAACGTGGCTGTCGGGATGCAATTTGAAGGCGCGCCCGAAGGGGGCGAGCATGCCGCGATCTATACGGTCACCGATGTCGCTGACGGCAAGGTAGTGGTCGACGGGAATCACCCGTTGGCTGGAATGTCGCTGGTGTTCAATTGCACGGTGACTGAGGTTCGCAAGGCGACCGACGAAGAGTTGTCGCACGGGCACGCGCACGGCGCAGGCGGGCACAATCATTGAAACAGTGCGGGCGGGAAAAGTTATTGAATCATTGAATGACCGGGCTGACGCGGCGCTCCCCGGCGCACGCCAGCTCTAGCTTTTTTTGCCAGTCAGAATGTGAATCATTGGTTCGTAGGCCGACTCTCTGGAGAAGCGCCAGCTGGCAACCGCGACCGCCACCAGCGTGAAGCCGATGAGCACAGCAAAGTCTGTCGGCAATGCGAAATCGGCAGCCATCGCCTGCGGATTCACTGTGGCGTGCCTAAGCAAATCGACACCATAGGTGTATGGGTTGACACTCGCGACCCATCGTAGCGCCTCCGGAAGGTCGTGTACCGGGTACAGAGAGCCGCTGAGGAAGAAGACCGGGAAGATCACGAAATTCATGATGGCGGCAAAATTGTCGAGGCTGCGCGTAAAGGACGCCGTCAGGATTCCGATCCCTGCGCATGCGAGAGAGGTAACGACCAAGCCGGCCGCGAGTAGTACAAAGTTCGTGTTCGAGCCGATGTATCCGAGCAGTGCCAGTAACACGATCAGAATCAGTGCCTGCAGAATGGCTGCAAGCGCGGCCGACAACACTTTGGCAATCACGATCCAGTAGTGGGGCAGTGGCGCAATAATCATCATGCGCATGACACCGGACTCCTTGTCGTAAACCGTCGTCAATGCCGCCAGCATGGCCCCGAACAGCATGGTCATGCCAATCACGCCGGCGACCAGAAACGACTGATAGGAAATGCCGCGTGACTCGCCGATTACTGTGCCAAATCCAGCCCCGATGACAAATAACCAGATCAGCGGCCGCACCATAGCTGACACCAGGCGTGTTTTCTGCCGCAGCATTCGAAGAACTTCGCGCTCGAGTACAGCGTAGATCGGGCGCGCGATCATGATTTGAGCGCCTTGCCGGCCGATATCCACATGAACACGTCATTCAGATTGGGTTGGCGTACGCGCCAGGCTGTTGTCTTGTCACCGACTTCAGCTTGCAGACCTGCCAGGGTGGTCAGATCTTCCTCAGCGTAGCGGAAAAAAGCGATTTCGCCATCAACCAGGCATTCACCCAGCTTGGGTTCCAGATGCGCGCGCAATGCGTCCAGATCACTCGCTTCGACCTCCAGAATATGTTTGCCCAGATTCGCTACCAATTGTTGCGGGTTACCCTCTTCGACCAATTTTCCCTTGCGGACAAAGACCACGCGATCGCACGGATAGGCTTCTTCCAGGTAATGGGTGGTTAGCAATACGGTCATGCCGGTTCTGGCGCGCAGGCCCTCGATGAAGCGCCAGATACGCCGGCGATTGGGCAGATCAAGCCCGATGGTGGGTTCATCTAGAAACAGCACGCGAGGCTCATGCAGTACGCCACGCACGATGTCCAGCGCACGGCGCATGCCTCCTGACAGGGTTGCGACCGGCTTGTCGCGGCGGTCCGTCATTTCAAACAATTCGAGCAATTCTGCCGAGCGCTGGTCACTGACTTTAGGCGCCAGGTTATAGAGTCGGCCGGCGAAGCGCAGGTTCTCTCTTACTGTGAGGGTTCGGTCGAGCGCTGATTCCTGAAATACGAGACCGATGTTACGTCGTGCCTGAACCGGGTGCCTGGAAACATCTACATCAGCAATGCGTACGTGTCCCGCGCTCGGCTTGACCAGTGTCGCCAGCATATGAATCGTGGTGGTCTTGCCGGACCCGTTCGGTCCGAGCAGCCCGAAGAATTGCCCAGCGGGAATTTCCAGATCGAGGCCATCAACAGCAGTGACGCTGCCGTAACGCTTGACCAGCCCGACTGCGGAAATCGCAGCCGGCGAGACCGGTTCGCTGATCGCCGGAGCGATCATGCAATGGGCGTGGTGCTGTCCCGAGGTTCCGACTCTGCCGCGTCCCGTGCTGCGAGTTTGCGTGAATTCTTGTCATCGCGGAACAGGATAATCGGTTTGACTTCGGCAGCCGGCGGTTGCGGCTGTTGAGCCAGTTCCACCTGTTCTGTGACGATATGGTGATGCGGTGATTTGTCGCACACTGGGTCTGCGTTGGTGGCATCGCCTGTCAGCATGAATGCCTGGCAGCGGCAGCCGCCGAAATCCTTTGTCTTCTCCGGGCAACTCTTGCACGGCTCCTGCATCCAGTCATCACCCCGATAGGCGGTGAAACCCGGAGACTCTTGCCAGATCCAGCTGACATCGTGGTCGCGCACATTGGGAAACTCCAGACCAGGCAGCATCCTTGCCTCGTGACAGGGCAGTGCCAATCCATCAGCGCAAACGTTCAGAAAAGTTGTAGCCCAGCCGTTCATGCATGCCTTTGGGCGATCGGCGTAATAATCCGGGACGATGTAATACACCTTCATTTTCTTGCCCACGCGCTCGCGAAAACGATTGGTGATTTCTTCGGCTCGTTCCAGTTGTGGCCGGCTTGGCATGAGATATTTCCGGTTTTCCATGGCCCAGGCGTAATACTGACTGTTCGCCAGTTCCACGTGTTCGGCCCCCATGGCTTCCGCCATGTTCAATATCTCCTCGATATGATCAATATTGAGCCGGTGCAACACGACGTTGAGCACCATCGGGTACTCGTATTCCTTGATCAGTTTCGCGACCTTGGACTTCAGGTCGAACGTTCGGGTGCTGGACAGGAAGTCATTCAATTCCTTGGTGGAATCCTGGAACGACAACTGAATCTGGCCAAGCCCTCCTTCCTTGAAGGCAGCGATCCGCTTTTCGGTCAAACCGATACCGGAAGTAATCAGATTGACGTAATACCCCATCTTGCTGGTCTCGGCGACCATGATCTCGACGTCGTCGCGCATTAACGGTTCGCCGCCCGAAAGGCCAAGTTGCACCGCGCCAAGTTCACGTGCCTCTCGAAAGGTCTTCAGCCATTCTTCCGTCGTTAATTCCGGACCGAAGGTGTCATAGTCCACCGGGTTGTAGCAGAAAACACAGTGCAACGGGCACTTGTAAGTGATTTCGGCATTGACCCAGAGTGGGCCGTTAACTTTCTTGCTGTCGGATCCAGCCTTTTGCATATGCTGCCTCCAGAAAATCGGTTACATCCTGGCGCAGATCAGCCCCAGGAAAGGCGGTCTCGAGATCGGCAATGATCTGCGGCACCGTTTTGCTACCATCCACCCGCTTCATGATTTCTCCGGCACTGCCTGGAAGTTGTACCATCCCTTCGGGATAAAGCAGTACAAAGCTGTCTTGCGCCGGTTCCCACTGCAGTCGGAACTGCTTGACCAGTTCGACCGTCAGCGTTTCCGAAAGTTTGCTCTCGGGCGTATCACTCATCGGGCATCCTTTGGATGGCGCCACTCTTTTGGTCGCCTATACCGTAGGTGACCTGCATGGAGTCCAGCATGGTCCAAAGCACATCGAGTTTGAACTGCAGGATTTCCAGTGCGCGTTCCTGCTCTGCACGGCTGTGAAAATGATCGAGCGTTACACGCAATCCATGTTCAACGTCACGGCGTGCCTCGGTCAACCGCTTGCGAAAGTAGGAATAACCAGTCGCGTCAATCCAGGGGTAATGTGTCGGCCAGGTGTCCAGCCGCTTTTGATGGATGGATGGCGCGAACAGTTCCGTCAGTGATGAGCAGACCGCTTCCTGCCACGGCGCCGTGCGCGTAAAGTTCACGTAAGCATCGACTGCGAATCGTACGCCGGGTAACACGTGCTTCAATGAGGTAACGTCGTCGCGCTTCAGCCCGACCGCATCGGCCAGTGCCAACCAGGCCTCGATTCCGCCTTCGTCGCCTTCATGTCCGTCATGGTCGAGTATGCGTTGTATCCAGAGGCGCCGATGATCGCGATCTGGCATGTTTGCGAGGACCCCCGCATCCTTGATCGGGATCTTGATCTGGTAATAGAAGCGGTTGATGACCCAGCCGCGTACCTGCTCCTCGGTGCATTCTCCGCCATTCATCGCGATATGGAACGGATGGTAAATATGATAGCGCCTGTCCTTGGCGCGCAGTCTTTGCTCGAATTCTTCCCTGCTCCAGGGCAGTGCTTCGGCGGCCCCCATATAACTCTCCTTACATTCCAGAATCCTCAGATTCTGATGTCCATTCCATCAAATGAGATCTCAATGTTTTCACCCTCGAGTTGACGGCGCTCGTCCGAATCTTCGCGGAGAATCGGGTTGGTATTGTTGATGTGTATCAGAATCTTGCGATCCGCCTTGAGCGGACGAAGTGTTTCCATCATGCCGCCAGGACCCGACTGCGGCATATGCCCCATGTCCAGTGCCATTTTGTTGGCGATGCCAAGTTTGGCCATTTCGTCGTTGGTCCAGGTGGTGCCATCAACCAGCAGGCAGTCTGCCTCTTCCATGAAGGGTTTGACGTGCGGCTCGACTTCGGCGAGGCCTGGCGCGTAAAACAGCTTCTTGCCGCTGCGCGTGTCCGTGATGCGCATGCCGATGTTGTCGCCTTCATGCGGATCATGCCGGTGCGGGGAATAGGGTGGTGCCTTGCTGCTCAAGGGCACCGCCGTGAATTCAAGACCGTCTATGCCGATCGCGGAGAACTTGCTGCCCGAACTGGTCGGAATCTTGTGCCAGTTTACGCCGCAGTAGTGATCCAGAATCTTCAATAGTGGATTGCCGGTGGTGAGATCCTCGTATGCCATGTCGGTGCAATAGATTTCCAACGGTGTCTTGCCTTCCCGCAGCATCAGCAACCCGGTAGTGTGATCGATCTGCGCGTCCATCAGCACCACGGACCGTACGGCGGTATCCCGTATCGCCCTGGCGGGCTGCAATTCCGGAAAAGACTGAAATTGCGTCAGGATATCCGGAGACGCGTTGAACAACACCCAGTTGATGTCGTCGCCAGACACAGCGATGGACGATTGCGTGCGCGCTTTCGCGTTAATGGTTCCTTTGCGCAAGCCGTCACAGTTGGGACAATTGCAGTTCCACTGGGGGAATCCCCCGCCGGCGGCTGATCCGAGCACTCTGATTCGCATGATATGTTTGTGATGCGTCGTAATGTTTGGGGGAAAAAATGAAAGCCCCTGACGGGGCTTTCATTCTGCACTTCGCCGTGATTAGCGGTTGGCGATGTACATGGTGACTTCGAATCCGAAGCGCATTTCGGTGTACTCAGGCTTGGTCCACATGTGATTGATCTCCAATTATTGATTTGAAAAGTCTTCATCGGGCAAATTCAAAAATAATCCCTTGTATCCGCCCGGGCTTCAGTTCCACAAAGTCCTTTAAACCACCTCAAGACTGAACAAAAGCAAGAAGGCAACTTCCATTGCAGCTCTGTATTCCTGAAACCCAAGAGCATTGTCAATTTTCAGGTTGAACCCCGCCGCAGAAAAATCAGCAAAACCTGCTCATGATTATCATTAGATTCACCTTGAAACTTTACTCCGCTCAAGAGCTTGCATAGTCTTGCACGATGGCATCAGTGACGTTTGACGAGGCGAATTCAGGCTTCGAACAATTTGCATCCTGGTATCGTGAACGGCCAACTCAGTTGGCGTTCGCGGTTTCATTGCTGTTGCATGCGTTGCTGATTGTACTTATTCCGGGGTTTCGTTCGGTGCCATTGGAAACGCCGAGCGTGCTGACGGTGCAAATCGTCAATACGGACCCGGTTGTTGAACGAGTTGCGGAACCAGAGCCAGTGGTTCGTCAGGAGCAGCAGACACCTCTGCCGGTATTGCCGGCCGTCGTTCCGCCGGTTCCGCAGCCTCGCGCTGTGGAGCAAGAGCCGATAAGGCCTCGGGAGATTGTGCAACCACAAGCTGCCCCGTTGTTGCGCCAGCCCGAATTGGCACCAGTCGAAGCTGTTGAGCGGCCCCGGCTGTCTCCTGCTGCTCCAGTTCAAAGAACGCAAGTTCAACCAGATGTGGTGAAGCGCCCGGAACTGACGCCCGACCAGCCGGTGGTTCCGGTCGTCAGACGGGAGCCGGTTGTGCAGGCCGAAGCGCCGCCGGAGAAAATAGCCGAAGTTCGCCGCGATCCACGGGTGGTCAGGCCGACCCCACCTCCAGCACAAGCGCGCCCGGATGTGGCGCCTCCTATTTCACAGCCAGTCCCGATCCAGAAACAATCTGTCGAAACGGTTCAGGCACCGCCGAAGCAAGTCGCTGAAATTCGCCGCCAGCCGCGGGTCGTGGAATCTTCGCCGGACCGACCGCAGCCGCGTCCGGATGCACCCCCTCCAACTTCGCAACCTATCCGTATCGAGCAGCCCGAAACGGCAGAACTGTTAGCCGTTCAGCCGATGCCGGCTGAACCGGTACCTGTTGTTCGTTCGCAACCGCAGGCCGCACCGACGGCGCCGCCAGCAGCAATTGTGGCTGCAAGACCCAGCGCGCCTTTACCTGCGGCGGCACCTGTGGTCGCGGCGCCGGTTCCGCCGCCGTCTGCGCGACCAGCTGTGGAGGTGGTTGCACCATCGGTGCTGGAGGCCTACCGGCAGTCGGTGTCACAGAAAGTGATGCAGCACATGCGCTATCCGCGTACCGCCGTTCGCCGCAAATGGGAAGGAAAAACAGTCGTCGAGATGCAGGTGTCCGCCGATGGAACAGTCACTCAGGTTGTCGTCGCCGAATCGAGTGGACGAAAAATGCTTGATGATGCCGCGATCGCAATGGTGCAGAAGTCGCTGCCATTGCCGAAGCCACCGCGCGGCGTGCGCACGGTCAAGGTGCCGGTAGTCTTCAGGCTCCAGGGTTGATTCGTTCGTCTTGCGCCGCATGACAAATGCTGCCGCTGAGGGACTCTACCCCCCGATCGATCCGTTCGACCGGTCGACGCTCGCGGTAACACCACCACACCGCCTGTATATCGAGCAAAGTGGAAACCCGGCCGGGTTTCCTGTGGTGTTCCTGCATGGTGGCCCGGGCAGCCAGACCAATCCGGGGCATCGACAGTACTTCGATCCTGCTTTTTATCGGATTATCCTGTTTGATCAGCGCGGTTGTGGACGTTCCACGCCGGCCGGATGCACCCAGGCCAACACCACCTGGGATCTGGTGAGCGACATGGAAACACTGCGGCGCGAACTGGGACTCGACAAGTGGCTGCTTTTTGGCGGGTCGTGGGGTAGTACCCTTGCGCTGGCTTACGCTGAATTGCATCCGCAACGGGTTGCAGGAATGATTTTGCGCGGAGTCTTTCAGGCGAGCGAGGCTGAGCTCGACTGGTACCTCAACGGGTTACGCCGGTTCGTTCCTGATGCGTGGGAACGGTTCACTGGAGGTAGCGCCGAGGACATCGTCGGGCGCTATTATCGTGATGTGAATCATGCGGACCAGGGGTTTGCGGCCGCCGCGGCACGCCGATGGGTCCAGTACGAGCAAAGCGTGATGGCCATTGGCGCCGTTTCGGCACCCTCCGGTGGGGCGGGTGAGGATTCCGTCATCCTCGCGCGTGCCCGTGTGCAACTCCATTATCTTGCTGCCGGCTGCTTTCTGCGGGAAGGACAGTTGATGCAAAGCGCAAGCGCCATCCAGGCTCCGGCCATCGTCGTGCAGGGGCGAGCGGATATGGTTTGTCCGCCGCTCACCGCGTTCGAATTGAGCCGTCGGCTGACTCAGGGGCGGCTGCGTGTCATAGAGGGCGCTGGCCACTCGGCTGCCGGTCCGCGTCTGGCTCCGGCACTACGTGTTGCCGCCGATGACATGCGAACCACCCTGACAGAGGCGGGGGCGGCGTGAGTCTGCGTTTTCGCATCAATCTGGTAATTACCGCTGTTGTGGCGGGCTTTGCCGTCGTGACGGCCTATCTTCTGGTCGGAGATCTGAGCAAATCGATCAACGAGGAAATCGAGGCTGGTACGCGGGTCACCGTGCAATTGCTCGAGACCGTTGTTGCCAGTTCGCAAGAAGCCGCTGCGGGTGGCAACGAGATGATCGGCCTGGCAGTGTTTCTTCGGGATGCGGGCCGAGTGCGCGCCAACGAAATTCGCCTCTACGACGTCCTTGATAACCTGATCTACGAGTCTCCCCCCTCAGTTTATAAACAGGGAAGGTGGGCGCCGGAATGGTTTACGTCCCTGGTGCGGCCACCGATCCGGGAATTTCGGTTGAATATGCCTGGTGGCACAATCGTGGTTACGCCAGACGCGTCGCGATCGATCCTTGACGCCTGGGATGAACTCAAGTGGCTGGGCGGGTTGCTGTTGGCGTTTTTCGTGCTCTTGAATCTTGTCGTGTTCTGGTTGCTTGGGCGGGCAATGCAGCCGCTAAGTGGCATTCTTGACGGGTTGTCGGAGATGGAGAAAGGCCGTTTCTCGGTTCGGCTCCCGCATTACGATCTGCCGGAATTTTCCTCGATCAGTCACACTTTTAATCGTATGGCACAAGCGCTTGAGGACAGCATGTTGGAAAACCGTCGACTCGCGCTGGTTGCGCAACAGTCAAGCGATGCCATCATCATTCACGACCTCGCCGGAAGGGTGTCGTTCTGGAATTCTGCCGCGGAAAGGATGTTTGGTTACCAGGCGAGTGAGATCCTCGGCAGATCTGCAACGAAACTCGCACCGCCAGAGCGGCAGGCCGAGCTGCGCGGCACACTCGAGGGTATTCGCCGTCGCGAGCGTGTCGAGCACTTTGAAACCCAGCGCCTGACGAAGTCCGGCGAACGGGTGGATGTCGCACTTTCTGCAGCCCCACTGGTTGATCCCGTAACCAACGAGGTTATCGGTGAGATTTGTGCGATGCGTGACATGACCGAACACAAGCGCATGCAGGCTACAGAGCAGGAGCTCGAACGCAACCGTCGGCTGACTCAGCTCATCCAATCGAAACTGGAAGAAGAGCGCCGCAGTATTGCTCGTGAACTGCACGACGAGCTGGGGCAGTGCGTAACCGCGATCAAGACGGTCGGTACAGCGATTGCGAACCGCCGCGACGAAACCTCGGAGGAAACACGTAACAACGCCGGCACCATTGTTTCGGTCGCATCTCACATATATGACGTTGTGCATGGCATCATCCGACAGCTTCGTCCGAGTGCGCTCGATCATCTTGGGCTTAGTGAAGCGCTGCGCGATGCCGTTGCGTCTTTCCAGTCCCGCCATCCGGAGCTGGCAGTGAGTCTGAAAATAGGGCCCGAAATTGAGGGCTGCGGAGAAAATATCAATATCACGGTTTACCGAATTATTCAGGAGTGCCTCACTAACGTGGCACGTCACGCGAAAGCAACGCAGGCGAACATCGTCGTATCGATCGTTAATGACCCGGAACGCGGCGAGGCGCTGCAGGTGCGGGTCCAGGACAATGGCAAGGGTTTGGATGAACACCTCGATGTGTCCACGTCGAGGCGCTTTGGGCTCATGGGAATGCGGGAGCGGGTGCAGGCGTTCGGCGGCAGGCTTGAAATTTCCGGGACACCTGGTCAGGGGGTGTTGGTCAAAGCGATCATTCCGGTGGATCAACCGCAGCTGGAGTCGGCGGCAGCTGGCTGATCTGCTAGCGCAACGGAGAATCAGGAATGCGTGATCAAGATATAGGGGTGATGCTGGTTGATGACCATGCAGTGGTGCGGATGGGTTTTCGTATGCTGCTCGAGGGCTCGAGCGACATCAAGGTGCTTGGCGAGGCCGATAGCGGCGAAGAGGCTGTTCGCCGCTTCGGTGATCTGAACCCGGATGTAATCGTGATGGACATTTCCATGCCCGGCATTGGTGGTCTCGAGGCCATCGACCGGATATTGGCAAAGAGCCCGGAGATGCGGATACTGGTGTTGTCTGCGCATGAGGACGCGATGCACGCGAGGCGAGTGCTCAAGGCGGGGGCTGCTGGTTACTTGACGAAGCGCAGCGCGGCGGAGGAGTTGATGCGCGCGATAAGGATGGTTTCCCAAGGCAAGACTTATCTTGAGCCCGGGATCGCACAGCAGATGGCGGTTGAGCAGGTCTCGGGCGAGCGAAATCCGGTCGATACGCTCAGTGAAAAGGAGTTCAAGGTATTTCTGTCCCTGGCCAGCGGCCGTTCGGTGCAGGATATCGCCGGTGTGATGTCGCTCAGTCCGCGCACGGTTGGTACACATCTGTACAACATCAAGCAGAAGCTGGGTGCGTCAAATAGTGCCGAGCTTGCTATTATCGCGATTCGGGCGGGGTTGATAGACCCTTGAAAAATAGTGATTATGTTTTGGCTGTTTCGATTAGCCAGTGGTTTCTCATGAAAATCATGAGCGGGTTTTAAGCGTTTTGCGCTGTCGGTCCCGGCTCGGGAGTTGCACAATGCATCCGTCGGTTGTAGAGACACCCCCGGTTAGTAAAAACTTTCTTGAAAGGAATCAAACCATGTGGACCAAACCTGAATTCACCGAAATGCGTTTTGGCTTTGAAGTAACGATGTACATCGCCAACCGTTAATTTCCGGTTAGTGTTAGAAAAAGGCTGCCCTCGGGCGGCCTTTTTTCGTTTCAGATGCTGGAGAGGCAGTTTTCCAGCAGATCCATGCAGCAGATCTATGTGAAATTCATCGCCACAAGGCGGCAGATGGACTGTTTGAGGTTATTGCGGGTCAAGCCGGTAAGCAGAGGGGTGTTTGCCCTGCAACGGCCTTGACTGTGTCGACGCTGGTTCGAATTCTGCTGGCTTCGACCTTGGCAACCGGCTTGTTCTTTTTGGGCGAGCAATCCAGTAATGGGGTTTGGCGAAGTTTTACGGGCGCGGCTGTTTGCGTAAAAGCCACGTGTCAACGACTTGATTGCCAGCCAATCGAAGGGGTATCTAGAGCCGGTATCAGGATGAGCCCAGTCTCTGATTTGCCGCAATCTGGCTTCTGGTAAAGTCGTAGGCTGAATATATCAGGGTAGAGATTCAACCTTGTCGCCCACTGTCTGGCAGGTATTGGCCAAATGAGCATTTTCGGAAATGGTGGGCTCCCGAGCTTGCTCATGGCGGGGCTTGTCAGAGGACAATGCGGCGCCTAAGATTTGCCGTCAATCAAGAATCAAGGAGTCAATAGGGTGCAAGCTGCCGTTCGATATAACAACGTGGCAATTATCCTGCACTGGATTGTTGCGGTGCTCGTACTGGTCCTGATCGGACTGGGTGTGTACATGGTTGACATTCCACGAGGCACGCCTGATCGCGCCTATTTTTACAATTTGCACAAATCGATCGGACTGACGACCGGCATTCTTGTGTTGATTCGTTTCTGGTGGCAGAGGAGGAATCCCCCCCCGCCGATGCCGAAATCGATGCCGGCCTGGCAGGTGACTGCGTCCAAAATCAGCCATGCACTGCTGTATGCGTGCCTGATTATGATGCCGATTGCCGGTTTTACTGCTTCGCAGTTCACCAAGTACGGCGTCACGTATTTTGGATTGTTCAAGATTCCTCCGATGGCATCGCAGAACAAGGTTCTGTATGATTTTTTCCAGGGTGTGCACGAAAACACCGCGTATGTGCTAATGGTTCTCATCGTTGTACACGTTCTGGCAGCGCTGCAGCATTTACTAGTGAAAAAAGACGGCATATTCCAACGGATGCTGCCTGGTCGTTAGGGTAATTACGGGCTGCCGGACTGACCCTACGTACGCGCTCTATTATCGGGGCCTGGGCTCCGCTAGTCCTGCTCTTTGCTACTACCATCCCGGTAGCAATCACGGCGCGACCCATTGAACTAAAACAGCTGTTAATCGATGGAAGCCACCGCTGTGCGCAGTGTTTCTGTCGCAGTACTCGTTCGCGTTGCTCAGCACGCTGGTGCGTGAAGAACTGGGGCCACGGAGCAATCATTCGAGTGGGATACGTAAACGGAGCAGAAAAGTTATGAGTAATACTGACCAGAGTGGTGGCGACGGCCAACCGAAGCTCGTCGTGCGAAATGCCTGGTTGCAGGACATCGACAATATTCGGGCTTTGTGCAATCGCGTTTACCCCAACGATCTGCCGTATTCGGAAGCACAGCTTCGTGGGCAGTTGGTGAAATTTCCGGCTGGCCAGTTTGTTGCCGTTTACGAAGGCCGCATCGTGGGTTATTGCGCGACATTTCGGATTTCGGAGCGATTTGCGTTTCAGCCACACGAGTGGGCGGAAATTACCGGGGGTGGTTTCGCATCTCGCCACGAGTCTGACGGTGACTGGTTATATGGAATGGAGGTGGTTGTCGATCCGAAGATGCGCGGTTCGCGCATTGGGCAGCGTTTGTACAACGAGCGCAAGGGCCTTTGCACGCGCCTGGGAATGAAGGGGATCGTGTTCGGTGGGCGGCTACCTGGGTTGTCTCGCCGCTGGAAGAAGATCGGCTCGGCCGAGGCGTACGTGAACCTGGTCAAGGAAAAGAAGATAACGGATCGCGTGCTGAGTTTTCAGCTGCGGAATGGATTCGAAGTGCTGGGTGTGCTCACCAATTATCTGCCCTCTGACCGGGAGTCCATGGGCTATGCGGCCCATCTTATCTGGCGCAATCCGGCATATCAGAGCCAGGTTCAGGACGTAAGTCAGCAGCGCGGACGGGTATCCGAAACCGTTCGTGTCTCGCTGGTTCAGTATCAGCAACGGCGGGTATCTTCATTCGAGGAATTTGGACATCAGGTGGAGTACTTCGTGGACGTGGTGGCCGATTACAAATCGGACTTCGTCGTCTTCCCCGAACTCTTCACCTTGCAGTTGCTGTCTATCGAAAATCAGCAAATTCCTGCGTCCGAGGCTATCAAAACGCTGACCGGTTACACGGAGCGGCTCAAGAATCTGTTGTCCGATCTGGCGGTGCGTTACAACATCAACATTATTGGCGGCTCACATCCGACGCGCGACGAAAACGGCAACATACTGAATATCTGTTATGTCTGTTTGCGCGACGGTTCTGTGCACGGGCAGGCGAAAATTCACCCCACCCCTAATGAGCGTTACTGGTGGAACATCGAAGGTGGTGACAACCTGCACACCATCATGACCGATTGCGGTCCGATCGGCGTGATGATTTGTTACGACAGCGAATTTCCGGAACTTGCGCGTCATCTGGTTGATCAGGGTGCACAGATGCTGTTTGTGCCGTTTTGTACTGACGAGCGTCAGAGTTACATGCGGGTTCGATATTGTGCTCAGGCTCGTGCCGTTGAAAATCAGTGCTTCGTGGCGATGGCAGGTAACGTCGGGAACTTGCCGAATGTCGACAATATGGATATCCAGTACGCGCAAAGCTGCATCCTCACGCCGTGTGATTTTCCGTTTGCTCGCGATGGCATTGCGGCTGACACCACGCCGAATGTGGAGATGGTCGCCTTCGCTGATTTGCGTCTGGAGGACCTCAGAACAGCCCGCCGGTCGGGTACGGTACAGAATTTGAAGGATCGTCGTTTTGACCTCTATTCCGTTGACTGGAAACGGCGAAACTCTTAGGTAAAGGCCGCTAACAAGGGGGCGCTTTCCGGTCTCCAGGCGGGGAGTTCATTGCCGAGCGTTTACGCAAAGATTTCATTTCTATCAGTAGGTTAATAGGCCAGCTCGGCAAGTGGGCCAGACACTATTGACAATCATTCTCATTATGATTTAGGCTGCAGGCTCGTTTCCATAACGCGCAGGGAAATCGATTGTGTACGTCTGTCTTTGCAACGGGGTAACAGAACACCAGATACGCGATGCCGTGTCTGATGGCGCCGTGTCGTTGCATGACCTTCGCAATTCGCTAGGCGTTGCCTCCTGTTGTGGCCGCTGCGCTGACTGTGCGCAGGAAATCATCGAAGAAGCGACGCCATTGGCGGCGTTAGTTCCCACCTTTCAGACTGCATAGCTAATCGTCGAATCGTTGGTTTGAGGCGATGCGTTTGTAGTCGTTGCCGCCTATAATTACTCTGCTTTCTACAAACGGAGTAATCATGAAAGGTGACGTAAAAGTCATTGACCATCTCAATCTCATACTCAGGAATGAGCTGACGGCTATTAATCAGTACTTCCTCCATTCGCGCATGTTTCGTAACTGGGGGCTGGACCGATTGGCGGAGCACGAATACAAGGAATCAATCGACGAAATGAAGCATGCCGATCGTCTGATTGAGCGCATCCTGTTTCTGGAAGGTCTGCCGAACCTCCAGGACCTCGACAAGCTAATGATCGGGGAGCACCTTGAAGAATGTGTGCAGTGTGATCTAAAGCTGGAAATGCGCGCGCATCCGGCGCTGAAAAAGGCGATTGCTCACAGTGAGGCAGTCGGAGATTACGTGTCGCGGGAATTGTTTGAATCTATTCTCGAGAGTGAAGAAGAGCACATCGACTATCTGGAAACACAGCTTGAGTTGATAGCCAAAGTAGGGATTCAGAATTACACCCAGTCGCAGCTCGGTGAATAGAATATTCCCCGCAACCTGATTGCTCGCACGGGATGAGCCCGAATTACGCAGGAAATCATTGGCTTGCCATTTTTGGGTTCCGTGCGCTCCGGCGGACGGTAGCGGTGATTATGGTCGCTATGTTGACTGCATGCGCAACACCGCCGGCGCCGGTCACGCTTCCTGAGCCCGAGATCGAGCCTGTCGACATTCCGGAGCCCAGGATTGCCCTGGCGCTGGGCGGCGGCGCAGCAAAAGGTTTCGCTCACGTTGGCGTAATCAAGGCTTTGGAAGCACATGGGATCATCCCGGATATTATCGTCGGCACCAGTGCCGGTAGCGTTGTCGCGTCCCTCTATGCCGCCGGATACGATGGTTTCGAACTGCAGCGCATATCACTTTCCATGAATGAGGAAGCCGTAAGGGATTGGGTGCTACCCAATCGCGGTTTTATTCGTGGCAATGCCTTGCAGGACTTCATCAACGAAGCGGTCCAGAATCGCTCGATACAGGTCTTGAATCGCAAGCTGGCAGTGGTTGCAACGGATCTTCAGACGGGTGAGCCGATGGTCTTTCAAAGTGGTAACACCGGCATGGCGGTTCGCGCCTCAAGCAGTGTTCCGGGCATTTTTCAGCCAGTCAAGATTGGCACTCGGGAATACGTCGATGGTGGGCTGGTTAGTCCGGTACCGGTCAGGATTGCGCGTGAACTCGGTGCTGATATCGTCATCGCGGTAAACATTTCGGACGCTCCTCAGGGAAACAAGGTCAACGATACGTTCGGCATACTCTTGCAAACGTTTGCCATCATGGGCCAGGTGATTGCTCGTCAGGAACTCAAAGAGGCCGATATCGTTATTTCCCCGGACATCAGGGAACTGAGATCGACCAGTTTCGACTCGAGGAACTACGCCATCATCGAAGGAGAAAAGGCAGGGCTCGCAGCGCTACCCCTGGTACGGGAGGCAATCGATTCGTTCAAGGCAGCGCAATTGATCGCGCCCCCGGTTGCCGATCAAACGATGGTGCCAGCGCAAACGCCCTAGACATCCAACCGCGGTAACCGGGGCCGAAGAGGGTCTGTCGCCCTCCACGACGAACGGCATGCGCAGCGGCCTTTTTGTGAGGCCGACGGTCGTGTTACTTTTGCGTCGCTGGCGATTCCGTGAACAGATGCACATCCCGTTGCGGGAAAGGAATCGAGATGCCGTCGCGATCGAAGCGCAGCTTGACCTCGCGCGTGATCGCCCAGTACGTTTCCCAGTAATCCTCGGTCTTGACCCAGGGTCGGACGATAAAATTAACTGATGATTCACCCAGTTGGTGCAAGCGGATCATCGTTTCGGGTTCGTCAAGTACCTTGCTGTTGGCCGAAACGATTTCATTCAGCACTCGTTCGGCTTTCTCGATATCGTCCGCATATGAAATCCCGAATACCAGATCGACGCGTCGCGTCGGCTGACTGGTGAGGTTCTTGATGATGTTCTGCCAAACCTGGTTGTTGGGTACTACGAGGGTCTGATTGTCAAACGTCAGCACAGTCGTGTTGACCAGGCTCATGTGGCGAACGGTGCCGAACGCGCCGTTGACATCGACGACGTCGCCAACATCGAACGGCCGGTAGATAAGAATCATCAGACCGGACGCGAAGTTGGATAATGAGTCTTGCAGCGCGAAACCGATGATGAATCCCGCGATACCGAGGCCGGCCAGCAGTGGTCCAAGGGAAATGCCCAGTTGCGACAGGCCGATTAATAACCCCAGAACGAGGATGATGCTGCGCGTGGCCGAAACGATCATGCGCTGTAGCAACTGGGTCAGGCTGATTTTCATTGAGCCGAGAGCGCGTTTGGTAACTATTTCGCCAAGCGCGGCCGCTTTCCACGCAACGCCCAGGATGATCATGAAGATTAACAACTGAAAAGTCAGGCGTGCGCCGTTATCCGAAATCCAGTCGGTAATCCCATCGAAGAAGTCAGTGGCTATGCCGGTAATTACATTGAGGTCGAAGATCTCGGTCGTAATTGCACCGGTAGCGGCGATTAACTGCGCGTTTATCGACGCGGTGTCGAGGCCGATCTCGGCCATTCTCTTCGCGCGCTTTCGGAGTATTTCCGCGACAGCCAGCATGTGCTTTTCCGTTACCGCGATCTTTGCAGCGAGTTCTTCGTTTTTCGGCAATGTGGTCAACTGGCGCCGCAGCTTTTCGAGTTGCACCATGGTGACATCAAGATAGGCTGAAGCATTCTCCGCTCCGCGAAGAATCTGCTTCCTGACCGATGCTTCGGCCGTGCCCGTATTCATGCCCAGATCAGCAGCAATGGCGTTATTCGCTGTCAGTGCATCAATAAGCTTGTCGTGCGCCCTTGCGGACACCTCTAGATCGGCAATCAATGCGGCTTGTTCAAGTGCGGATTGTTCCGGGCGCGGGAGTTCGAGTCCACGCTGAATATAGGCAAGCTCGTCGTTGATGTGAGAGGGCAAGGTTTCTACCAGTAAAACGACTGCGGCATCTGGCTTTGGGCGAGCGCCTTCTTTCGGTTGACTGTCGATGTAGGTTTTCGCAGTTGCCTGCACAAGTGAGATCAATTGATCCAGCGTCCGTGTTACCCGAGCATCGAGGATGTCCTGGCGCACCCCTTTCGACGCATCGCGGATCTTTCTCAGATCGCCAAGTGTCGACTCGTATTCGGCGATCTGCGCCAGGCTTGCGGCGAGCTCCGAATTCGTCTTGTCTTGAGGGGCGGTATCGTTATCTACTGAAGAAAGAGCCGCGCTGCCTTCACTGTTCTCCTGGGCGTGGCCAATCGGGCAAATTGCGATGGCAACGGCAGCCAGAGCGGCGCACGGCCAATGGCCAAGACTGTATATTCGTTTTTGACTCATGTTTCGTGTTCTCGGGCAGGCGGTGGGGAATAAAGGGTGCTTGATGAAGTCGAGCAGTACGGCAGGACACGGATAGTGCCAAAAACAAGCCGGGGGGCAGGCATTTCCTTGGCAGTCCCGTTCCGGGCGGGAATCTAGCAGATTTGGGCATGCCTGCACACACCGGGCATCGAATCAGTGGTCTCTCTGGCTTGGCACATGGCGGGGGCAAGCGGCGAGGCTGAGGGGCGACGGCACCGTAGCGTTAAATGAGGGTAATCGAGCAGACAACGGGAACGATGGTGCTAGTCTTGTAGTCTGGATGACCGAAACGAGGAAGTTCCAATGCGGCTGATGTGTGTTCTTGCGCTCGCGCTGGTTTGCCTGCTTCAGGGCTGTGCCAGTTCGCAACCCCGCTTACCGTCGGTGACCGATGCGCCCAGCGGGTATAGAGAGGCAGGGAAGATCATCTGGCACGACCTCATTACGCACACACCTGCGGCATCAAAGGGGTTCTACCACAAGTTGTTCGGATGGGAATTCGAGGATCTTGGGCTCGATTTTGGCCTGGGTCGAACCGTGAATTACACCCTGATTCGCAATCGGGGAGAACTCATTGGCGGCATGGTGGATGCGAATCTACTGGGTCGACCCAAGCCGGAGCAGTTGTCTCAGTGGCTGGTGGCAATGTCTGTCGACGACATTGCGATGGCAGTTAACGCCGCGATAGCTAATGGCGGCAAGGTGCTTACGCCACCAACGGACGTCGCCGAGCGGGGAACCATCGCGCTGATTGAGGACGATCAGGGCGCCATGCTGGGCTTGTTGCAAACGCGTGACGGTGACCCGATTGATGTGGACGCCCCGAACGGGAGCTTTCTCTGGGACGAGATCTGGACCGAAGACGTTGAGCGTGCCGCTGCCTTTTACACCGGCCTCGCGAATCTCGAGGCAGACACATTTGTTATGGCAAACGGGGCTGGCTATCGCCACATGTCCAGCGCAGGTGCAGCCCGTTTCGGAATTCTGGCGACGCCGATCGAGGGATTGTCGCCTACGTGGACTAGTTACATTCGGGTCGAACAGCCGGCGGCAATTCTGGCGCAGGTGACTGGTCTGGGAGGGCGCGTCCTAGTGCCATTGCAAGACAGGGGCGAGGTTGAACGGGTTGCATTGCTTGCCGGCCCGTCCGGAGCGGGTCTTGCGATTCAGACGTGGTCTGGGCAGATCGACATCGCATCGAAGCAGCTGCGAGGGGCGCGCGACTGATCATGCTCCGGGATGTGCCTTTAAATAATTTGGCGTGGTGAAGCGATGACACAACGGCTCCTGAAATTGTTTGTCTTTCTCCTGTTTCTGGGCCATGTTACGGCCTGCGATAATGCCCGGGTTTACGGTAGCGTTGGCGTGTCGAGCTATGGTGGACTGGGCGGTAGTAGCCGGGTAGGGGGCAGCATCTCGATTGGGGGCAGAATCCGTTGATGAGGCGTTGCCAGCGACGTCGTTGCGCGTGAATTTCCTGAGTTATACCGGTTCATTG
>DATKYN010000183.1:0-27983 GCA_035528435.1 Burkholderiales bacterium | reverse complement strand
CTATCGTGCCCGCGACGCGGCTGACCTGCGCCCCGGCGTTTGGCGTTTCGTTATAAGCGATGGCCCCGACGAGCTCGTGGTGCAGGAATTCGAAATCAAGTAACAGGTTGGGGCGTTTTTCTGGCGCCAATGGCGAGATCGAAAGGATCAGTGAGTTGCATGATTTCGAGATCGTCTGACAAGTGTGATCCCGCGAACGTCTAATGGAACCGGCGACGCGGACGAAACCGGAAAGCCCCCGGCGCACTTCGCTGGCGAATGAGGATCCAGACAATTGAACGAAACGGAATGTAACGATGAGTGAGCAAGATGATCTGTTCGGCGACGCGGAAGTCGCGACGAAGACCACGACTGAATCGCAGAGCGAACCGCAAGCAACCGGCAAGCGCAGCGGCAGGAAAGCTGACGGAGGCGCCGAAGGAGGTGGCAAGGGCGGTGGGTTGCCGCCGTATTTCGCACCTCTTACAGGTGGGTTCGACGACACGTTGCCATTGGGACGGTACGCGTCCACTCAGTATCTTCAGTACGCAATTGCCACTGTAAAGGACCGTGCCCTGCCGCGTATCGGTGACGGGCAGAAGCCGGTGCAATCAAGAATTCTTTACGCGATGTGGGAGATGAATGCGATCGCTGGTACACCGCGCAAGAAATCGGCGCGCGTGGTTGGTGACGTACTCGGCAAGTTCCACCCTCATGGCGACGCCTCCGTTTATGACGCCCTGGTGCGCATCGCGCAGGATTTCACTTTGCGCTATCCATTGGTCGATGGCGAAGGGAATTTCGGCTCGCGAGATGGTGACGACGCAGCGGCGATGCGATATACCGAAGCGCGCCTCACGCGGTTTTCGGAGGTTCTGCTTTCCGAACTGGATCAGGGAACCGTCGACTTCATTCCGAATTACGATGGCAGCGTTCAGGAACCCAGGGTGTTGCCAGCACGGTTGCCGGTATTGCTGCTCAATGGTGCGTCCGGAATCGCGGTTGGCATGGCAACCGAGATTCCAAGTCATAACCTGACCGAAGTCGGTAACGCCGCTATTGCCATGATCAAGGACCCGACACTTTCGGTGCGCCAGATCATGCGTTACATCAAGGGCCCGGATTTTCCCGGGGGAGCCCAGATTATCACCTCACGTGACGATATGGTTCAGGCGTATACATCAGGGCGCGGGTCGGTGCGAGTGCGCGCGCGCTGGGAGATCGAGCGGTTGGCACGCGGTCAATGGCAGTTGGTGGTTCACGAATTGCCGCCGGGTGTGTCGTCGAAAAAGGTGCAGGAGGAAATCGACAGCCTGACCAATCCCCAACCAAAGTCAGGAAAGAAATCCGTTAACGCCGACCAGCAGCGAGAGAAACAGGCAATGCTGGCGATTCTTGACCGCATGCGCGACGAATCTGACCGCACACACCCGGTGCGCCTGGTGTTCGAGCCGAAAACGTCGCGAATCGAACAGACCGAGTTCATCAACCGGCTGCTGGCCAAGACCAGTCTCGAAACCAATGCTTCCATAAACATGGTGACAGTGGGTCTGGACGGACGGCCCGCGGGAAGAAATCTGCGTGACGTCATCAGTGAATGGCTGGCGTTCCGGTTCGAAACGGTCACGCGCCGCACGCGCTTTCGTCTCGACAAGGTTCTCGATCGCACGCATGTTCTCGAAGGGCGAATGATCGTTCTTCTCAATGTTGACGAGGTCATCAGGATCATCCGCAATGCGGACGAACCCAAGGCTGAATTGATTGCCGCTTTCAAACTTACCGAGCGCCAGGCCGACGACATTCTTGATATGCGCCTGCGCCAGCTGGCCAAGCTTGAACACATCAAGATCGAGCAAGAGCTGAAGAAGTTGCAAAAGGAACGCCGGGGGCTGGACAAAATCCTCAAGAACCGGTCATCGCTAGAGCAACTTGTTAGTGAGGAAATCAGTGCTGATGTAAAAGCATTCGGAGACAAGCGCCGCACCGTCATCGAGGAATCGGAAAAAGCGATCATCGATACCCGCGTCAGCGATGAGCCGGTCAGTATTATCTTCTCGCGCAAGGGTTGGGTACGGGCGCGCCAGGGTTGGGAGGTCGATCCAGCCGCGCTTTCCTTCAAGGAAGGCGATGGCCTGCTTTCATTGATCAGGTGCCGAACGGTGGATCCAGTGATTTTTCTTGACTCGAAGGGCCGTGCCTACAGCGTCGAGCCTTCACAGTTGCCGTCCGGGCGCGGTGACGGTGTGCCGTCGTCTTCACTGGTCGAATTGCAGGAGGGAGCGCACATCATGTTCTGTCTTGCCGGCAAAGTCGATACGCCGGTGATGGTTGCGTCCAGCGGTGGCTATGGATTTCTTGCGAAAATTGCGGACATGGTTTCCAACCGGAAAGCAGGGCGGGAATTCATGACATTGAATGCAGATGAAACACCGATAAAACCGTTCGAGTATGTTGAGTCACCCGGAAACTACGTTGCGTCAGTCAGTGAAAAGGGCAAACTGTTGTTGTTCTCGATCGCCGAACTCAAATACCAACCGCGCGGTCGCGGCATGATCGTCATGGGGCTGGATGAAGCGGATCGCCTGGCTGCAGTCGCCGTCTCGGACAAGCAAACAATCACTGTGACCGGGTTGGCGCCACGCTCTGGAAAGCAGGACAAGGTCACGCTGTCGCGCGACAAACTCGCGCATCATGCGCTCAAGCGCGCGCGGATGGGTCGGGTCTTGTCGAAGAAGCTCAAAATGCCGCTTTCGATCGAGGTCGCGCTATGATTCGCGATTGACCCAAATGTATGACCGGCTTGGCTGTTTCCTTTGGGAGCCGGTCATCACGGTCATCCGGTGGGCCGTAACGGTTGCGCGCCGGTGGGGGCGTATCGACAACTGCAGGCGATTATCGCGTTTCAGCGTCGGGCGGCGCTACGCGGTGGTCGTGTATTCTGCCTCTACCTCTACCATCCAGTCATAGGCTTCGTTGTACGCGTCATAGACCTGCACTGCTGGCAGACGCATGTTGGTTTGCATGAAACCCATGCCTGACTCGTCACCGCTCTCGATGGCTTGCGCAAACTTCAGCAACCTGCCGATGCGGCCACGCTGCTCCAGTATGGCGGCTTGCATCTCCTCGGGAAATGGCAGCGGCAGTATCAGTTCCGCGAGAGGCATATTGAGCAACCGGTTCAGGCGGGAAAATAATCCCACCAGAAACATGTCTTCGGTGTCGTCGCGCATCACTGTCGAACGCCCCATCAATTCCATAAAGCGGGCCCGGATCAGGGTATTGCGCATCTGTTCGGAGAACCGGGGAAAGGTGACTGCGTGCTCAAGCGCGGCTTCAAGCCACTCGATCACCGCCGGCACGCCAATGAGTTCCAGCGCCTGTCTGCAAGTCGTCACATACTTGGTGGGCACCCCGGCGCCACTGCCAAGTTCTGCCAGCAAGGCGTAACACAGAACCGGATCGGTCCGGTGAATATCACTCAGTTCGCCCGCAGAAGCACCGTTGCGGGCGAGTTCAAGCAGGCGGGTCACGATCTGCAGGTTCGGCTTGTCCTCGTTGCCTGTTGCGTCTGTCTCGCGCTCATTTGCCGTCGTCATCCTGATTCCTGGATATTTCGGGACCCGGTGCCGGCCCACTCAGTCTGAACGAACATAGCTAAGGCACTTGCCGCAGATGACAGGCGAGGGCGCGAGCCATTCCAGTTGCAAGGTATCCTCCATCGAGCGCAGAAGACCTATCTGCAACGCAGCCCCGGGACGCGGAAAATTCACACACCTTCTACTGCAACCAAATTCATTGCGGCGGTGTCCTTGCGAAGCCGGTTCAATTCCTGATAGCCGTCGGAGCGATACCATTTGCGCGCTTTGTTCATGCTGTCGAATATGCGCATGATGATGCGACGTGGTTGCCAGTCGCCTTCGAGAACATCTATTTCACCGCCACGCACGAGGAATTGGGCTTCATATTCTTCCAGGGATTGGCCTACCCGCGCGCGGTACGCTTCGTAGCCTTTCGGGTCGATAACTTCAATTGCGGTGATCAGATAGGCGGGCATCGTTTCTCCGTATCGCATTCCGCTCGCGGTGTGACGGTTGTGCTAAAGCGGGTGCTGTCGCGTCGTTGTCAGGTGCGTGTCAGTGGCTTCACGCCGGGCGCATGCTGCTATCAATTATCGCTTGGTTTGCACGTGTAGCGAAAGCACTATTCAGAAGCCACAGCGAAAATCATGCTACGTCAGGATGGTCGCGTGCGGTTGCTGCTTGCATGAAGCGCAGGTATTTGGTTTTTGGCGAGGGTATTTGGTTATCATTGACCGGTTACAGCGGTTTTCAGACTGACCGGTTTTCAGACTGACCGAAGTGCAATTTTGAGGAGGGCCGCATGTTCAAGTCCCTGATGCGTCGCCTTGGCGGGCGAACCGATGTTTGCTTTCGCGTTACCTTTTCTGATGGGACCAGTTGGCAGAATCATGACGGGGAACCGCTGGTGCACCTGCGTTTCAGGACTAGGGGTGCCCAATGGCGGGTCGCGGCCTACGGTCATGTCGGCTTTCTGGAAGGGTATTTCGACGAGCAGATAGATGTTGATGGCGATCTCGGCCTGATTTTTCGCATCGGACTTCAGAGCCGTTTCGACCGTCAACCTTCGCCGCTGATATGGCTTCGTAATCGATTGCACGAGTGGCGATTTTCCAACCGGACCATTGCCCAGGCCAAGGCCAACGCCCGGTTTCATTATGCCCACGGCGCCGATTTCTATGGCTACTGGCTTGATCGTGATCTGATGATGTACACATGCTCCTACTGGAAGGAAGGCACGCAAACGATTGAGCAAGCCCAGCGTAACAAGGTAGAGCATGTCTGCCGGAAGCTACGCCTTGAAGCGGGCGAAAGCGTCATCGACATCGGCACCGGGTTCGGAGGTTTCATGTTTCACGCCGCACAGCACCATGGCGTTAACGCCTGCGGCATCAATACCACGACCGAGCAGGTGGACTGGCTCAGGGAAGAAATTGTTCGCCGCGGTATGAGTGACCGCCTTGAGTCGCGCGAGGCGGATTTTCGGCAGGTTCACGCGCAATTCGACAAGGTCGTTTCGATCGGTGTTCTTGAACATGCCGGGCGGGATCAACTGAAAGAGGTCGTCAAGGCGCACGCCGATTTCCTCAAACCGGGCGGGCTTGGGATGTTGCATTTTATCGGGCATGTCGGTGTCCGTAATACCGAATACTATATACGTGAGCATGTCTTTCCCGGCGGCTGGATTCCGAGCCTTTCCGAGACCATTACCGCTATGGAAGACTGCGGGCTGGAGGTTGTTGACATCGAAAATTTGCGCCGTCATTACGCGCTGACGCTGGACGCGTGGACGGAGCGGTTCGATCGGCACTGGCCCGACATTCAGGCAATTGACCCCGTAAAGTACAACGAACGTTTCCGCCGTGTCTGGCGCACATATCTGGTTTCTTGCGCCGAGATGTTCCGTTCGCCATTCGCCCGAACCCACCTGTTTCAGATCGTATTCAGCAAGGGAAACATCACCAAAAACAGCTACCCCATGAGCCGGGCACACCTTTATGAAGAAAGCACCGCGCAATCCGGTTCATCCGGGCCCGGTCCATCACCAAAGAGCGAGGTGTCGGCATTGACTCAACCACCACCGGCTCGCGCCTGATGCCGGATTTCCGGATGATGCGGCAACTGATACGCTGCCAATCAGGTCGAGCCCCATCATGCAGATCATGAGCGATCCGATAGAGACCTTTGCTGTACGCAGGGCGAAGCTTGTTGCCGAGCTCAAGGCGAACGATTCGCCGGTCGGGTTAGGCAAAGATACCTCCAACCTGTTTCGAGACCGCAGCGTGAAGGGCAAGCGCCATCTCGATGTTCGCGCGTTCAATCAAGTGCTCGAGGTGAATGCCGAACAAGGCTGGGTTGATGTCGAAGGCATGACGCCTTACGACGCGCTGGTTGAACATACATTGAAACACGGTGTGATGCCAGCGGTGGTTCCGCAACTCAAGTCCATTACCATCGGCGGTGCCGTGGCGGGCGTCGGTATCGAGGCGTCTTCGTTCAAGTACGGCCTGGTGCACGACACCCTTATCGAAATTGAAGTATTAACCGGCACTGGCGAAATTGTGGTCGCGCGACCGGATAACGCGCATCGTGATCTCTTTTTCGGTTTTCCCAATTCCTACGGCACGCTCGGCTATGCGCTGCGCGTCAGGGCGCGCACTGTGCCGGTAAAGCCGTTCGTCGAACTGCACCACCGGCAATACGCCAGTGCTTACAAATGCTTTGCCGCGTTGCGCGAAATCAGTGAATCTGATGCGGATTTCGTTGATGGTGTTGTGTTTGACCGTGGTCAGATGGTGATTACCGTTGGCCGCTTCACAGATCAGGCGCCATGGGTAAGCGACTACACATACGAGAAGATTTTCTATCGCTCACTGCTTCAACAGGACGTCGATTTTCTGAGCGTGTCTGACTTTATCTGGCGTTGGGATACCGACTGGTTCTGGTGCTCGAAGAATCTCGGCGCGCAGACGCCTTTCTTCCGGCGCCTGCTTGGCCCGTCGCGACTGAATTCGCGTTTTTACACCAAGCTCATGCGCTGGAACACCCGCATTGGCCTGACCCGCTTGATCGACCGATTGTCGGGCAGGCACCGGGAGTCGGTCATTCAGGACGTTGATATTCCTGTTGAGCACGCGAGCGAATTTCTCGAGTTCTTCCTTAAGGAAATCGGCATTCTGCCGATCTGGTTGTGCCCGATTCGCGCTCGTGAACCCCTTGGCAATTTCGATCTTTACCCGGTCAGAGAGAACCAGTTACTCGTCAATTTCGGTTTCTGGGACGTGGTACGGAGATCGAATGGCTTTGACAGGGGTTTTCACAATCGCCTGATTGAGAAGAAGGTGCAGGCGTTGGGTGGTATTAAATCGTTGTACTCGGAAAGTTACTTTACCGAGCCCGAGTTCTGGCGCGCCTACAATGGTGAAGCCTGGCGGCGTCTGAAGGCACGTTATGATCCGAAAGGGGTGCTGGGCGACCTGTATCGCAAGACGGTGCTGAAACACTGATTGAACGAGAATGCCGATCGGTGGTTGATCCCGCCTGGTACAGCCGAGTCCGTCAAGACAGGTATTAGTGGTTGCCGAAGCTTGGCGAGGATTGCGCTGATCGGCGCGCCGACACCCCCGGAAAGCATCGTGCAGCCAGCGCCAACGGGCTGGCTAGCGTATACAATCAAACCGATAAACGCCAAACAGGGAACACAAGCACATGAAAACGCGCATCACGGAAATGCTCGGAATCGAGCATCCCATTATCCAGGGCGGTATGCACTTCGTTGGCTTCGCCGAATTGGCTGCGGCCGTTTCGAATGCTGGCGGTCTCGGAATCATTACCGGTCTTACTCAGAAATCCGCCAAGGATCTGGCGAACGAGATCGCGCGCTGCCGAGACATGACCGATAAACCCTTCGGCGTTAATCTCACATTCCTGCCATCGGTTTCAACCCCTGACTATCCCGGTTACGTCAAGGCCATCGTCGAAGGCGGCGTGAAGGTCGTCGAGACAGCCGGCCGCAATCCGCAACAGGTGTTGCCGGCGTTGAAAGAGGCTGGCATCAAAGTCATTCACAAATGCACTTCGGTTCGTCACTCACTCAAGGCACAGTCAATTGGCTGCGACGCCGTTTCGGTCGACGGTTTCGAATGTGGCGGGCATCCGGGGGAAGACGACATTCCCAACTTCATTCTTCTGCCGCGTGCTGCCGACGAACTGGAGATCCCTTTCGTTGCCTCTGGCGGGATGGCCGATGGCCGCTCACTGGTTGCCGCTCTGTCCCTGGGTGCCGAGGGGATGAATATGGGTACCCGTTTCATGGCCACCAGGGAGGCGCCGATTCACGAGAACGTCAAGCAGGCGCTGATCTCGGCCACTGAACTCGATACCCGTTTGGTCATGCGGCCGTTGCGCAACACCGAGCGTGTGCTTAACGGTGCCGCCACCGAGCGATTGCTGGAAAAGGAAAAGCGGCTGGGTGGCGACATCAAGTTCGAAGATATTATTGAAGAAGTCGCTGGCGTGTATCCCAGGATAATGCTGGATGGTGAAATGGACGCCGGCGTATGGTCTTGCGGGATGGTGGCCGGCCTGATTCATGACGCGCCAACATGCAAAGAGCTGATCGATCGCATCATGACGCAGGCCGAAAACATCATCCGTGAGCGGCTTGGCGGTATGGTTCGGATTTGACGGGCAGCGCAGCCGTTGCCTCAGTTGCCGGGAAGGCCGCGTAGCCGTATTCGGTGCCGGGCAGCGCGGTGAGCTGTCTGCCACCGCGCGCCGAATTTATAGTATTGCGTTGTTACGTTGGTTCAGACCGCATTCAGTGATCGTGGCCACCATGGTGATCATCACCATCAGTGGAAAACCCCGGGAATCGGTGTGTCGCATGCTCGCTGTGACAGCCAGCGCATGATTCGGTCAGCTTGGAGAAGTAAAAATTGACCAGCTCCATCTTGCGTGCCTTCGCTACGTGCGCGAGCATGCCCGCGTAGTAGTGAAACTCTTTGTCCATTTTCAGAAATGACGCCGGCAGCGACATGTGAAGCTCGTGCATTTGCTCGCGCGTAATCGCCTGCTTGAGAATAAAGCTGTCCTGCATGTTCTTCGCGATCTTTGCGACTTCCGGCAGATCGCCGGAGGTGTAAGCCGGAATCGCTTCAATCATGCCTTTTTGCAAGGCCTGCATTTCCTGTCTCAGCAATTCACGCAGCTCCGGTGACAGATTCTCTACGGATTTGGCGGATTGGTGATGCATTCCGTCATGCGAATCGTTTTCGGCAAAACCGGACTGGGGTACGAATGTTGCCGAAAGTAAAACTGCGGCGACGCAGAAAAATCGTGTATTCATCTTGCTCCTCCCCCTTTTTGATTAGTCGAGATCGCTGATCTCTTTGATGCCATATCTGCAACGACTGCGCGGCAAATGATCGCACAGTAGCGCAGCAGGGCACAATGCTGGAGGAAGCAGACTTGAGAACGGCCGGCTGGCAAGGAGCGTTCATCGATGGTCTGTGTCGGCGTGTTCTTTATGGCGCGTGACTCACCGCTGCAGCTCTGGTGCTAAAGCGGACACAAAAACGCGAGGGGCCAACAGGTGTTTTGCCTGATGGCCCCTCGCATGCTCGGGAGAGAGCTGGGTTGATCAAAACAAACCGATCCGATCAACCCGGTACTACTTAGTTATGCGTGACCGAGTTGATATCACCGAAGCGGTAGTTGCCCGCAGACTTTACAAACGGCTTGGCTTCCTGCGACGCACCCTTCTGGGTCACCGCGCTCAGGTCGCTCCAGCTCGGCTGCGATCCGCCAACGTGGCTTTGCGTGCTGGAAATCGAACCGTGGGTCACGTCCGAGATGTCGTTAACGGCAGCAAAGGCGTTGAAAGAAAAACCGATTACGGCGGCAGCGATGGTGGTTTTGATGAATTTCATGGTGTTTCTCCTGAAAAGGTAAAAAATCGGGTTGGAAGTCATCTCGCTGAAACTGTTTAACCGTGCGAGTGATTACAGATTACGGATTGCGCGCGTCAAACGCTGCGAAGCGTGGCGCCGCAGAACTGTGCGGTAATGGCAATTCCTGGCGTTCGCTGTCCGAGCAACTTCCTTTAACGGTAAATCCCCAATCGGTAAGTTATCGGTAAGCAGGGAGGCGATATGTTCTTTACTTTTCCACGCCAACGGAGGGCACAGCATGAAGCCGGGTCGATTCGTAATCGGGTCAGTCATATTGCTATTGGGGTTTATGCAGCACGTGTTTGCTGCCGGGTACGAGCGCCAGGACGTGCGGTTTCCCTGTCAGGGGCTTCAGTGCGCGGCGTGGTATTACGTTCCTGATGGCATGAGCACCGAGGAAAAACGCCCCGCCATTGTGATGGCCCACGGGTTCAGTGCTGTGAAAGAGATGCTCCTCGACAACTTCGCCAGCAAGTTCGCAACCGCCGGCTTCGTTGTGCTCGTGTTTGACTACCGTTTTTTTGGTGAAAGCGAAGGTGAGCCGCGCGGCCGCTTGCTGTGGCCCGAGCAAATCCAGGACTACCGCGACGCGATTACCTGGGTGTCGCTGCGCAACGAGGTTGACCCGGGCCGAATCGGTGTATGGGGCACCTCATACAGCGGCGGACATGTACTCTACCTGGCGGCTTATGACCGGCGCATCAAGGCAGTGGTTTCGCAGGTACCGGTCGCCGATGTATGGGATACCTACTTCGCGCCCATGCCGGCAGATCAACGCAACGGCTTTCTCGGTTGGCTTGCACAGAACCGCGCCGATGCCGTCGCTAACGATAAGGTCAACTACATCACCGTTGCCGCACCGGAAGATCAGCCCTCCGTCTGGCCGCTGCAGGAGTGGTATGACGCATTCATGCGGCTAAGCCGGGACGCGCCGAGCTGGAAGAACGGGATCACGGTGGAGTCACTCGAAACCCACATCACCTATGAACCGACCGCGCCGATTCACAGAATATCGCCGACCCCGGTCATGATGATCGTGGCAAGTGAGGACGTGATTACGCCGACGGCCGCGGCGACTGAGGCGTTTAAGCGGGCCGGGGAGCCCAAACAACTGGTCGTCGTGCCTGGCCGGCATTTCGATGCCTATGAGGGCCCCGACCACCCGGCGTTTGCCGGGCCTGCGGTCGAATGGTTTGAGCGCTGGCTGATGAACCAGAGCGTCGCCGTCGATCGCTGACGGCGTCGTCATGTCACATGGTGTTTCTCCCCAATTCTGAATGTATTGCCGCGCAGAGACAGCGGTACACAGTTTCAAACAAAGGTCGCAAAGGCGCCTGATGATTCGAAGAAACCGTGGCATTTCGGGCTACGCCGCGAGAAATCAGCTTTGCTGATACCCAAGCCCATAAAAGCAGCACCACGTTGGGAGGTGGTAATGAGAAAACAGAAACGCGTGTACACATGTCTAATATTTGTTACAGGAGTGCTTGCGTGCGGAGGAGCACTTGCAGACAACTGCAGTGGCAACTGGACCAACACGACCCAGTCAGCGGACACGATCGACCTTGGCGACGGACATACGCTCACCACGTGGTTCGCTCGTGGCAGTGTATCCAGCGATAATTCGCCTTTTAATACCGTCGGTGCCTGCGGTGGGTACGTGCTGACCACACCCGACGGCAAAGCGCGAGTTGTTTATGCGTGTACCCGAAAGAACGAGAATGGCGATAGCATTAGCGATTCGGGGAGCATGGAGCCTGGCGACGATTACGGGACGTGGACCCAACAGGGAGGCACAGGTGTGTTCGCAGGAAAGCGGTGGTCCGGTACCTGGAGAGAAATTAATACTGATGGCCAAACGACACTGGGCACCTTTACCGGCAACTGCAACTAGTTGTTGATTTCTTCATCCTGGGCGCCCGCAATTGACGGCGGGCGCCTGGTCCGCTTTGCGCGCACAGAAATTCAGTAATACGCACACGCCTTTTCAGCGTATGCAGATGCAGCGACACCGCTGCCACGATATTTATTTTCCCTAAACCGCAGAGCCTGTATCAGGCAAACGCAGTCGAGTTCACAGAGCGTCGCGCGATCGAATCATTGGTCTCGCGAACCCGCTGCACCCCCCTACATAACTATTTGGAATTTGCAAAGGCAAACTTCGCATATCGCGAACGTGCGTATTGCCGTGACATGGGTATATGCACCGAATACGATACGCGCTCATTCTCGAACAACACGAAATGGAGAACATCATGACAACTGCCACTGCATCAAAAACAGTCGATAACGGCGTCAATGTCGAAGCGCTGCTGGGTGCTCGCGAAGCACTGATCAACGCGCCCGAAGCCGCCAAGTTCAAATGGCGTGCATCGGTGACGTGGGTCGGCGGTACACACAGCCGTTCGACCATCGACGGTTTTTATGGCCTCGGTGAAGAGCAGAAACACAGAAGCACGTTTACCTTCGACGCAGATCATCCGGAAGTGTTCGCATCTGCTGACAAGGGCGCCACGCCAGTTGAACTCGTACTGGCTGGTCTGGCCAGCTGCCTGACGGCCGGTGTTGCGGCGGTTGCACAGAACCGCGAGATCCAGTTGCGCTCGGTTACTGCGACCCTCGAAGCCGGGATGGATATTCGGGGCATCCTTGGTGCCGACCCGGATGTGCGCAACGGATTCGAAGGTATCAAAGTGACTTACACCATTGACGCGGATGCGTCCCGCGAAGATATTGAGGCACTGGTTGCGCAATCGCAGAAGCGTTCCGCTGTGTACGACATCATCACCAACCCTACCAACGTTACGGTGGAAGTTGCGTAACCATGTACTGCCAAGGAAGCTGTATGACGTTATGCCGGAGGTTGCCCTGGAGAGAGCAATGCGCACGACCACGGTAATCATCGGCGCTGGCCAGGCCGGTCTTGCCATGAGCTGGTGGCTCGCCAAACACTCGATCGACCACGTTGTGCTCGAGCGCGGTGAGCCGGCCAACTCATGGCGTACCGAGCGCTGGGATTCTTTGCGGTTGCTTACTCCCAACTGGCAGAGCCGGTTGCCTGGGTATCGTTACCAGGGCAGCGATCCTGATGGCTTTCGCACCATGCCCGAGACTATTGCGTTTCTTTCAGATTACGCAAAGGCGATAGCAGCGCCGGTACGATCACACACAACGGTAACGTCCCTTCGGCGGCATGAAGACGGTTATGAAGTGACGACCGACAAGGGTAATTGGCGATGTGACACAGTGGTGATTGCCAGCGGCGCCTGCAACATTGCACAGGTCCCGTCTGTTTCTGCTTCGGTGCCGGATGGAGTCGACTCGTTGACGACCATGCAGTACCGCAATCCGGATCAGATAGCGGATGGCGGAGTGCTGGTGGTCGGCGCGTCGGCCTCGGGCACGCAGATCGCAGACGAACTGCAGCGCGCCGGCCGATCCGTCACGCTGGCTGTGGGCGAGCATGTGCGCATACCCCGCGTGTACCGTGGCAAGGACATCCAGTGGTGGATGGATGCCGCCGGAGTGCTCGATGAACGCTACGACACCATTGACGATATCGTCAGGGTGCGGAATCTGCCGTCCCTGCAGCTCGCCGGCTACCCCGACCGCCGCACGATCGACCTCAATTCGCTTACCGAAATCGGTGTCAAACTGGCTGGACGTCTTGCCGGTATCAATCACGGAAAAGGCCAGTTCTCCGGCTCGCTGCGAAATGTGTGCGCGCTGGCCGATCTCAAAATGAATCGCCTGCTCAATTCCATTGATGAATGGGTTGCGGAGAATCCGGCTTCCGAAGGGATCGATGCACCGCATCGTTTCGACGCAACCGAAGTCGAGGAATCGCCGGCGTTGCTGGTTGATTTTTCCCGTAGCGGCATCAAGACCATTATCTGGGCGACCGGATTTCGGCCCGACTACTCGTGGCTCGACGTGCCGGTTCTGGATCGCAAGGGTCTTGTTCGCCATGATGGCGGCGTCGTCACAGAATCGCCCGGCATGTATCTGATGGGCATGCCGTTCCTGCGGCGTCGCAAGTCGACGCTCATTGACGGCGTCGGTGACGATGCGCGCGATCTGTCGGCGCACCTCGTTGCCCACATCAAAGCCACGTCCCCTCTGTCCACGCCGTTGGTTGCGTAGTAGGCATCTGCGGTGCTGCGCGCGTTTTTTTGGCCCGGCTCCGCTGGTTAAGGATGTGCACCGCCCAGTGTCATTCTTCATTGGTGTCGACGGATTGGCTGAGGCGCAATAAGGTGCGGGCATCCATTGTTATGGTTGTTGCGTAACTACCAGTGATTGGTCGACGCCCTGAAGCGAAGCGCTTGAGGTGGTTTTGTGAGGTGCGACTAAAATATTGACCACTGAGGAGAAGCGCATGAAGAAGATCATTTCATCCGGACTGTTGCTGTGTTTGCTCGGAATTGCAGGCATCGGCGCAGTCGCAGCAGACGGCCACCTTCCCTCCACCGACGGCAAGGCGTTGATTGAATACATCACAAAGCAGTCGGACTACACGTCGTGGCCGCTGTTTCCCGGCAAAGGCAAGTTGTATAAAGGCGCGCACCCGCATGGCGCTTTCCTGACTACGTACGTATCAAACGACGCTCTGCAGGCAATCAAATCGAAGAAGGGAACGCTCCCTTCCGGTGCGATCATCGTCAAGGAAAACTACCGCCCGGAGAAGAAGCTCGCGGCGGTCACCGTGATGTACAGGAAAGCGGGCTACAACCCCGACGCCGGCGACTGGTTCTGGGTGAAGTACGCACCCGGCGGTCAGATCGAGAAAGAAGGTAAGGTCGCGGGTTGTATCAACTGCCACAGGGCGGTGCAGGGTAATGATTGGATATATACCGGCCCGGTTAAGTGATCGCGCTTGCCTGAGAATTGTTGACGCGCGCAAATCGCAGTAAGCGCAATCGCCTTACCCCGATAGCGTGCTGCCGGGCTTCTCGGTTCCCGAGGCATTGCACGTGTGACGCCGTGCGAGATGGACTCGTGCATATAAAGACCACTGTCCGATAAAAACGTCCTGAGGTTTTTCCGGCCGTGACGGTGTGCGTCGCGGCGCGCGTCAACGCCCGGTTACCATGGAACGGTTTCGCCGTTGTAATCGATAAACAGGGCTTCGCGGCTGGCGGTCAAGCCATCGATCGCTCTCAGCAGCATTGCAACCGCTGTATCGGGGTCGGCCGCATCATCTCCTGCCACAAAGGGTTTTGTCAGGTTCGAGCGAACGGTGCCAGGCTGCAAGGCGACCATCAGTGCCTCTGGTCGTTTTCTCGCCACTTCGATGGCAGCTGTTCGCATCAGCATGTTCAGTGCGGCTTTCGAGGCGCGATATCCGTACCAGCCGCCTTTCCGGTTGTCACTGATGCTGCCCACTCGAGCACTCAGTTTCGCAAACACACACCGTGAGTGCATTGGCAGCAGCGGCGTGAAATGTTTCATCACGAGGGCAGGGCCGATCGCATTCACCATAAATGCGCGCATCAATCTTTCGGCCTGAATATCGTCGATTCTCTTCTCCGGACCAACGCCGTCCATATGCAGCGCGCCGGTCGCATCGACAATCAGGTGGAACGGCGCGAGCGGCTTCAAGGCTTGTGCATGATCGGCGACTGATTCTTCGTTGGTAATATCGAGTGGCGGTTCGCCATGGCGGCTCAAGCCGATCACCGAGTCGCATTCGGGCGTATCGGTTAGCGCTTTCACGAAGGCGCCGCCAATTGCTCCAGTGGCTCCCAGGACGATTGCCTTGTATCCGGCTGGCAGGCTCTGCATTTAGTCACTCACTCGCTGCTGGTTGTTGCTTTCTTTTCCGAAGATATCGTCTTTCGGCCAGCCGCAGAGTAACGGGGCCGATCAGCCGCGAGATAGTAGATCGATGCGCAGCAAAAAACCGGTAACCGAAATCGAGAAACGGGCGCAGCCAGCGGCGCGTCAGGATCCACCTTGCGCTGCCGAAACCGGCACGCTGGTACGCTTCAGCAAAAACGTCAACACCTTGCAACAATGGCCCGTCTCCGATCCGTCCATGAAGCACTTCGAGTGCATGCTCGCGTGTTACCCCGCCGCATGCGGATTCAAAGGCAGCGTCATGAACATCGACAAACCTGATCGTTGTGCCACCGCTGAGATGTTTCAGCATCACAATCTCTGCCTGACACAACGGGCAAGAACCATCGTGAAACATGACGAGGGCTTCGGGATCGTTTTTCATCAGTCCAGGTGCGAAGTGTGGATGTCGTAGTGCATTCCGGCAGGTTGGCCTAGCGCCGGCGTATACCTAGCAATGATCGTCAAAAACGATTCTTCTCTGACGAGTTGCCCCTGTATGCTCGTGATTGCCGCGGACTGCAATTGGTGACGGACGTAATATTCTATAGAACGCATATGCAAAAGCAGCGACAACTGCCAGGCGGGTGAAGAGATAGGTAGTGGTGTAAAAAACAATATCGTTATCCATGGTTGATGATCCTTTCACATTGGTTTTGGCGGGTTCGGCGTATCGCCGGGGTGAATTCGTTCCTTGGCCAGGGCCCAGATGCCGTCGGAGCGGGCAGTACTTTCGCGTTTGTTTTGCGCGACTATCATGTAGTTCACGGCCATGTGGCGCGTCAATGAAAAGCGGCGGTTGATTGGGTTGACGCGCACACCGGTGCGGGCGACAAGTCGCAATCCGCATCGTTCGGCAGTTCTGGTCAACTCATCCGGTTTGATAAAGCGGTCCCAGCGATGGGTGCCGCGCGGCAGCCAACGCAGTACATACTCTGCACCAAAGATGGCGAAAAGCCATGACAGCCACGTGCGGTTGATTGTCGCGAGGACAAGTGCACCGCCAGGGCGCAGCAGGGCCGCACAATCTTCTACGAGAGCGGTCGGGTTCGGAACATGTTCGACCACCTCCATATTGAGTACTGCGTCGTACTTGGCGTCGTGTTGCCGAAGCGCGCGTGCGTTCACCGCAGCGTAGTCAACATGCAACCCGGATTCACGGGCATGGAGGCGCGCAATCTCGACGTTCTTCAAAACGACGTCGATGCCGTGAACATGCGCGCCAAGCTGCGCCATGGATTCGCTCAGAATGCCGCCTCCGCATCCAACATCGAGGAGTTTCAATCCCTTGAGCGGTTGTTGGTCCGCCGGATCGCGACTGAAAATGCTGGACAACACTGTCTTGAGGTATTCGGTGCGCAGTTCGTTAAGTCGGTGAAGTGGCCAGAACGGACCGGTTTCATCCCACCAGGTTTCTGCGAGCGCCTGATATCTGACGGCTTCGCGGGGGTCGACGTTTTCGTGCTGCGCCGCAGCTGATGATGATTCCTGTTCGCTGAGCCCGAGCAGGCCGGTGGCAATGTTCATCTCAAAGATCTCCAGAGACGTTGTGGATATGTGTCGGTCGAACTGTCTGGTTTTATCGGCGCAAAGCCACGCGACAGGAAAAACGCAACCGAGTCTCGCCACGCTCGAACGGTCATGCCGCCGCTTTTACGGTGGCTGATCCGGTTTGCGACCAGTTCGATAAGCCTCGTCCCGAGGCCACGCTGTTGACAAGCAGGGACCACATAGAGGCCATGAATCAAAAATTCCTTGGTGTTCTCCGGGACGTCCAATCCGCTTGCTTCTTCCCAGGCTGCCATTGCGATTCCGCTGCCGTCCGCGTTGATCAGAAAGATCACTGACATGTGCTTCAAGTCTGATTCGTTGTAAGTCAATGAAGGCGTGGCCAGCCGGCGCACCCGGTCCGGTAGTCCCCATGAAACAATGGACTCGGTAATGATCCCGTTTACCGTGTGCAGATCAGAGGCGGTTGCTTCGTGCACGCTGATCCTTTCCGTAAACGGTATCGGCTCGGACGCCGGCTGGTGAAGGTGGCCAGTTGTCATCGCGCCCGGCGATCGTCCAGTCTTTCAAATTCACGTGCCGTCATGAGCACACCGGCGATCGCCAATCCGAAGCAAAGAAGGCCTGCACCAAAAATAGCTGTGTCAAACATGTTTATCTCCTTTATGTCTAAAAATGATCATGTGTTCCCTAGTACTTTGCCGGGTTTAAAATGGCTGGGGCGGAAGGGCCAGGCCATGTCCGGCCCGGCTTTTCCCTTAGTACCCGATTAGTTCGGAATGACGACCGTATCAATGACGTGGATCACTCCGTTGCTGCCGACAATGTCAGTCATCGTGACTTTGGCGTTGTTCACCATTACGCCGTTGCTGGTGGTGACCTCCAGATCGCTGCCCTCGATCGTTTTCACCATCCCCGGCTTGACGTCGGCGGCCATCACCTTGCCCGAGACAACGTGATAGGTGAGCACTCTGGTCAGTTTTGCCTTATCGGCAAGAAGCGCATCAAGGTCGGCCTTCGGGATTTTCGCGAAGGCTTCATCGGTGGGCGCAAACACGGTGAACGGCCCGTCACCGGAGAGTGTGTCCACCAGGTCGGCTTCCTTCAGTGCGACAACCAGGGTGTTGAACGAGCCGTTTGAAGCGGCTATATCAACAATGGTTTTGGATTTGTGGTGTCCAGCTGTTGCCATCTGGGTCGCGCCGAATACTGTGATGGTCGAGAAAACAATTAGCGCTAAAAGACTTTTGGTAATGTTCATTTCTTACTCCTGATTGGTTGAGGTTAGTGGTGAATCGGATTTGAAGAAAATGAAGGATTAGGGGGCCACCGTGTCCAACCGGAAACCGGTTTGACATCCTTTCAGCTGTTCCGCCCGTGGTTTAAGCGATATCGTTCACGGACGGGTCAGAGCCCTGATTAGGTTTCATTTTTCGCGATGGACAAATGAGATGCGATGTCAAAGTGATGCTGTGGTGCTGGCGCAGGTCGAGCGCATGACAGCGAGCATTTCTTCATCGTTTGCGCGGGTGAACGCAAGTTCGTTCTCTACCTTGACATCCCAAACCACGTCACCGTCGCCGAAACTGCCGTCGTACATCGTCCACTGACTCATGGCGAGGGTGCCGGTACCGCAATTGACCTTGTAAGTAAGTCTCACTGATCGGTGCGGATAGACTTCGGCGCCGGTGCTTGCGTCGTTGCCCAGCGCAACCGGTTCATCGAAGATTCGCAGCAACTGCACGTCAATCAGGTGACCTTGCGACGAGTAAGAGGAGCGATCGACAAACGTGTCGTCAGCGTTGTTGCCCGACAGGGCGGACCACTGCGGCGCGGCAGTGGCAGAGAAAGACGCAGTGATGGCTGCGACGATGAAAATGAAACGATTAATCATGTTGATCTCCTTTGGAAGAATTTGGTTGCGCTTTAAGTCTGGTGGTTGGACGCTTTAGCCAGCCATCCGACTCACGTTGGACAGAACTTTAACAAATATGGACAAAGAGTCAACAAAAGAAAGTGTGCGATATGCACAAAAATTGGACAAGCGGGTTGCTGAGGCGCTCCCCGCAGGGGGGGGTGGGCTGTTGCCCCATGGAGGGGCTAGCCAGGGTGCTTCCGAGGTGGGGATGAAATTAAACTGGGAACACGTCTATCACGGCCAGGCCCAAGGCCGGGTTTGACCCTTGATCACGCGGAGGGGCGGGCCGCTCATCAGGGGCGCGGCTTCGCGTCTAGGTTTTGTTAGGTGTCAGCGGATTCGTTGTGTTGCTGATCCGGCAATGGTGTCAGTTGAGGGCGATGCCCTCGAATTCGGCGACTTTTTCCAGTGCGGCTTCAAGCATGGCCCGGCTGCGCCCTGCGGTTTCGTGCAAGTAGGCGTGTATCTGTGCGTCCTGGGTATTCTTGTTCTCGCATTCGCGGCTATAGGCTTCGAACGCAGCCATGCTGTTGATCAGGTCGACGAGGTGGTGCGGGCATTCGCAGGCGATGGTTGGTGCAAGCGCCGAGATACGGGCGAGTTGCTCCGGCGTGAAGCGCGGCGGCGGAACCTCCTCACCGGCTGCTGTTGTTGCTCGACCCACCAGGGCGCGACCAAGTGGCGCCTGGGCCTGACGAGAGGCGCTGACGATGTCCGCGATATCGGCCGGCGCCCTCAGGCATACAATTCCGGCAACAGCAAGATCTTCCAGCGCCTGCCGTGAGCCGAATCCGTAGATGACAACCGCGTGGCTGGCGCCACAGGCTGCGAGCAGGGAGCGAACTCTTGCTGTCGCATCGGAGTGAACGGTGGGGTATTCGACGATCAGGATCCTGGCCGGATGTGTTATCCCGGCTTCCCGCAGCGCCGCTTCATCGCTATAGGCGGCAACGATCTCGAGTGCCTCGTTGTCTTTCAGTCGGGCCGGCAAAGCGCTCCCCAGGATCACGGCCGGGCACGCTCTCTGTCTGCCGCTGCGTGAGCCAAGTGATTGAATGGATGTCGATTCCAGGCGTGCCTGCAGCTGGTCGTCAGTGAGGGGGGCGACCACGCTGATCGGGTGGCCAGCATCTACCAGCGTCTTGATCAGACCCAGTCGACGGATGTCTTCTGTGCTGTAAAGGCGATTCCGGCCATTGGAACGATCCGGCTGTACCACGTTGTATCGGCGTTCCCAGATCCGCAGGGTCGTGGGCTGTATGCCAGTCAGCTTCGACACCACGCCAATCGGGTGACCCGCCAAAGGGCGCTCTAAATGTTTGGGGCTAATCTCGCTCATTTATCTTTACCTGTATTTGATGAACAGATGATGTACACAGCGAATTATACATACAGTACATTATATGGACAACTCTCGACCCGGGCTGCCCATGATGTCTGAGCAACTGACTTTGCAAGTAGAAGAGCCCGGCCGCCGGTTCAGGGTGCTGACGTCCCGCGCTGGCAGCCAAACATGAACCGGCGAGTGCGATGAATACGAATTGGCTGCCTTCCCCGGTCCGCAATTTCGGGTGATTTCTCGAGAGCGTAGGGCGCGTCAACGGTCTGGTTGCCCGGTAGGGCAGTGGGTGCTCGTCAGGCTGCTAGCATATCGGTCATGAGCACTACACCCGAGACTGGCGCTTCGAGCGAGCGAGAATTCGGCCGGCCCGCTGCCGGCTGGCGGCTGCGTATGTACGTCATCATTTTTGAAGCTGATACGCGGCTGGGGCGGCTGTTCGATCTCACGCTGATCTGGGTCATTCTTGCCAGCGTGGCCGTGGTGATGCTCGACAGTATTGCGTCGGTGCATGAAAAGTATGCTGCAGTTCTGATTGCGCTGGAGTGGGGCTTTACCCTCTTATTCACGGTGGAGTACGTTGCGCGGCTGTTGTGTGTGCGTCGTCCGTTGCGCTATGCCAGGAGCTTCTACGGCATTATCGATCTGGTCGCTGTACTCCCGACGTACCTGGCAGTGCTGGTGCCGGGGCTGCATTCACTACTCGATGTGCGCGTGTTGCGACTGTTGCGATTGTTCAGGCTCCTCAAACTCGCAAACTATGTTGCCGAATATGGTGCGCTGGCCCGCGCGCTGTCGGCCTCGCGTCACAAGATTTTAGTGTTCCTGTCGTTCGTACTGATGGTCGTGCTGATCATGGGCACGTTGATGTATGTCATCGAAGGCCCGGACAAAGGATTTACCAGCATTCCGATGAGCGTGTATTGGGCTATTACCACTATGACCACTGTGGGCTTCGGGGACATCACGCCACAGACGGATCTTGGGCGGGTCGTGGCTTCGGTCATGATGTTGCTGGGCTGGGGCACGCTCGCCGTGCCCACGGGAATTGTCAGCGCCGAGTTTACCTCGCAGAAAATTCGCGAACCCACAACCCGCACCTGCCATGAATGCCTGAGCGAAGGACACTTGCCCAATGCCCGATTCTGCCGGGACTGCGGAATGAAATTGCCTCCGTATCAAACCGGAGCGGCCAAAGCCGATTGATTTTCTGCAACCATCCGGCATGAGCGATGAGTACGAAATCTCTCCGGGCCTTTACGCCGTATTCGTCGTTGAACTCGAATCCGGTGTCATCGGCCAGCGCAAATTTGCGCAGAAAAATCCCGGGTACCGTGCAGGACAACCTTGCTTTTACGTTGATGTCACCGACCTGGGGGTCGACACCCGGTTTGACCAGCTTATGCACGGCATCAAGTCCAATGTGTTTGTTCGGACGCACGGCGCTGCGCTACGGACTGATTTCACCGCAGACCTCGCACCGGCTGCCTTCGAAGTTGCGGTGGAGAATGAATCGCGAATTGCCAGCAGCCTGCGTTCCGAAGGCTGTGGCGTTTGGGCGCCGGTATTCGATGCGCCGCAAGCGTCCAGTGTCTACGTTGTCCGACTTGACGAAACGGTACGCAAGCATCGCCGTTTTCGTGCCGCCAACCCTGGTTACGTGAATGACTCACCCTGCGTTTACGTTGGCGCCACCGGCATGACCCCGGAGCAGCGCTTTGCAAACCACAAGTCGGGCCACAAGGCGAACTGGTATGCGCGCAACTATGGTGACGCACTCATGCCCGATCTGTATGCCCACCTCAACCCGATGACCTACCAGAGAGCGCTGGCAACCGAGATTGCGCTTGCCGACGAACTTCGTCTGGAAGGTTTTGCAGTTTGGCAACATTGAGCGATCGCGCCACGTTGGTTCCGTTCGCACCGTGCCGGCCTGGTTGATGTTCGAGGTGGCCGGGGAAAGCCGCGCTCCTATTAGCTGCGAACGAATTGCTTGCGAACAAATTACTCGCGAACAAGCCTTTTGGGTCATTGGCACTGGAGAACGCGTTTGCTGACAATATCCGGTGTTATGGTCTTGCTGCGCTTGTGTGCGGCTCAAAGGTTCGAATTTAGAACCGACCATCCAATCGCGCCGCGCGTGCGTAGATTCAGGCTGCGTGACAATGCAACGAGCCCCCCCCTTTAATTACCATCTCTGCCGGCTTGTGCCGGGACTGAGAACAACAGGAACCGCAAATCAACAATGAAAAAGATAGCCATCCGGAGTTGGAAAGAACTCGAAGATCGGGCACCGGTCCATGCCATCGTAGCGAACGTCGACCTCGTCATCGTTCGCTTCGACGATACGGTGAGTGTCATGTATGGGCGATGCGCCCACCGGGGTGCGCTGATGGCAGATGGATATGTCGATGGCGACAACCTGATCTGTGGTGTGCACAACTGGGACTACCGGCTCGACACCGGTGTGAGCGAATACAACAACAGCGAAACGCTGCCCAAATTCAACGCCTGGGTCGACGATGATCAGGTTCTCGTTGATGAAGACGAAATCAAGATCTGGGCGAAACAGCATCCGCAACCGTATCAGCGTGAAGCTTATCAAGGCGTGTATCAGGACCCGCACGGGACGGTCGATGAACCTTACGTCAAGCTCATTCGTCAGCTTGCCGATGAAGGGTTGAGCAAACTCGGACATCACGGCCCCGCCAGCGCCATGGGTGTTCCGCGCGACACTCTGCCCAAGTGGGATGACTTGCAGTTTGTTGTCGGTCAGTTGCACAAGCTGCCGTTGCTCGATGATGAAGCTGTAGGGACGGACCTGGTAATCGGCCCGAAGGCGAACAAGCCTTTGCATCTCGACATACCTGTCTTTGTGTCGGATATGAGTTTCGGCGCGCTGTCGGAAGAGGCGAAAGTTGCGCTGGCCAAAGGCGCGCAGCTTGCCGGCACCGGTATCTGTTCGGGAGAGGGGGGCATGCTGCCAGAAGAGCAGGCCGCCAATGCGCGCTATTTTTATGAACTCGCCTCGGCACGGTTCGGTTTTTCCTGGGACAAGGTGCAAAAGACCCAGGCGTTTCACTTCAAGGGCGGGCAGGGCGCCAAGACCGGTACCGGCGGGCATCTGCCAGGCGACAAGGTCAAAGGCAAGATCGCGCAGGTGCGCGAGTTGCCTGAAGGTCAGCCAGCGATTTCGCCTGCGCGCTTCCCGGAATGGACCAGCCTCGCACAGTTTCGCGACTTTGCCGCCGAAGTACGCGAGAACACCGGAGGCATCCCGGTCGGGTTCAAGCTATCGGCCCAGCACATCGAAAAAGATCTCGACGCAGCACTTAAAGTTGGCGTTGACTACGTCATCCTCGACGGGCGCGGCGGTGGCACCGGTGCCGCACCATTGATTTTCAGGGACAACATATCCGTTCCCACTATTCCTGCCCTGGCGCGGGCACGGCGCCACCTTGACGCCTCCGACGCGGGCCACGTCACGCTTATTGCCACTGGCGGGTTGCGCCATCCGGCCGACTTTGCCAAGGCGATGGCACTCGGTGCCGACGGCATTGCTGTATCCAACGCTGCCATTCAGGCGATCGGCTGCCTCGGCATGCGCGCTTGCCACACCAACAATTGCCCGGTCGGCATTGCCACGCAGAAGCCGCATCTGCGTGCGCGATTGCCGGTGGACATCGCTGCCGAACGGCTGGCGCGATTTTTCTCGGCGGCGGTTGAGCTCATGACGGTGCTGGCGCGTGCCGCAGGGCATCGGCATCTCAAACAGTTCTGTATCGACGACCTGACAACATTCAAAACCGACATGGCGCAGCTAACCGGTGTGCAGTACGGCGGTGTGTCGGTGGATTCCCGATCGATACGATGACAATGGTGAAACGATGACAACACACGGTTTTCCTGACCGTGATCCCGCGGCGATCGCCGGTACACGTGATGCATTGCATGCCTACGCGCTGGTGGTTGGCGATTATCCCGCCGCCTTGCGCGCGCGGCGCAAGCACTGGTGGCATATCAGCCTGAGGCCATCATTCGACGGCATGAGTACCGGTGTGATTCGATCCAAACCGCGCGGAGCGGATGCGACGGATTTCGAAATGGTGCTCGACCCGGCACACAGTCTGGTGCAGGCGCGTTGCGCGAATGGCCAGGTGCTGAGTGAATCAATGCGAGGTCAGCCCGCTGTCGAACTGGCGCAACGCATCAACGCTTTTCTGGCGGACAATGGTCTTGATCCGTCGCTGCTGCCGACGCATGCGCCGGAAGACGAAAAATCCACCGCGAGGTATTCACCGGATGTTGCCGCGCAACTGGGCATGGCATGGCGTGCCATCAGCACCGCAAAGGAAGCGTTCAAGGCGAGCATTCCGGAAGAAACCAGCCCCGTGATGCTCTGGCCCCACCATTTCGATCTCGCCATGATGTGGTTGCCCGGTGAGAAAATTCCCGGCCAGGATCCGGCCGACGAAGAGCAGTCCGACAAACAGATGAATTTTGGTTTTACGTTCGGTGATGGCGGCATCCCGGAACCGTATTTCTATATCACCGCGTACCCGTTGCCGGAGGCTTTCCCGAGCCTGGCGCTGCCAACTGGCACGAACTGGCACACGGCAGGTTTCAGCGGTGCCGTGCTGCGCTATAGCCAACTTCTGCAGAGCGCCGACCCGAGTGCTTACCTGCTGGATCTCTGGAATGTCTTGCTGTCCGCCGGGCGCCAACACCTGATCACAAAAAACACGTGAGGAATTCCGCGGCGGACAACAACGCACAAGACTGATCAAGATCGTATCTGGCACCGCGGCTGCCGCCGGTCCGGGTGTCGCCTGTGCCGGGTTGTGGCGTTTCACGCAGCGCCACCAGTTCAACCGCATTTTCCCCTGATGCCGTGGGCTCGATGCCCGGGCAGGGGATCGACTGGGTAGATGGTTGTGCGATACGGAAGCGCGGCCGTTACGAGGAAGGCAGTACAGGGCGATTGAAGGTAAGTGGCCCGCGTTTCCGCCGAACGGCCGGTCGTGCCGGCGCATTTCCGCCGGGGCTGGGTTGGTAATGGAATTGGAATCCCGTTTATAATCGCGGCCCTATTTCGCAAGACAACCTCCGTGACTGCGTGCCGGATCAGGGACGCGGCAGAGAACTGCACGACCGGGCAGGTGCTCCTTTGAGTCATCGAGGAACAGGATGTCTGGACGGCTGTCAAAAGCAATGGAACACCTCAGCCCTGAACCGGGCCGACGCCCGGCGCATCCTCAGGATGCGGTCGGAGGCCTGCGCAAGGGACTTTACGCAGCAACCGCCGGCAAATGACTTTGCAATGCGATGGCACCTGCCGCATGGCGAGTGTGATCACACTGATATGAAACCAGAACGATCTGGGAGAAGATGACCATGCGTTACCTGCTTTACACCTCTTTGCTTTCCGTGGCCCTCGCGGCTTCGCTGAATCTGCCGGCGCTCGCCGAGGATGAAGTTGCGAAACCCAACGTCCTGCTGATCGTTGCGGACGATCTAAGCTTTGGCGATCTGGGAACGAGCGGAGCTATAACCCGGACCCCCAGTATCGATAGCCTGGCCGAGCAGGGGCTGATGTTCACGAGATTTCACGCGTCCCCGGTATGTTCGGTCACGCGCGCCATGCTGTTGACCGGCAATAATCCGGTCGAGGTTGGCCTTGGAGCTTTCGATTACGCCCTGTACCCCCCGGCACACGGCAAGCCCGGGTACGAGTCCTACCTGACGCGGACTACCGCAACGATTGCTGAACTGCTGGACGACGCCGGCTACAACACCTACATGGTAGGAAAGTGGCACTTGGGAGGCACCCGCCATGGCGGCGAAGGCCCGGAACAATGGGGCTTTGACCGTAGTTTCGGCATCTACACCGGTGGATCCAATCACTGGAATCAAGGTGTCTTCCACGTTGACGCGCACGACCCGGAGGTCCTGAAGCAGGTCCAGCAAGGCATCATCCCTCAGGAACCTTTTTATGAGGACGGCCGGCCGGTCAAGCGCCCCACCGGCATCTACTCCGACGATCTCTACACGGCGAAAATGCTCGAGTACATGTCGGAAGGCGCTGACAGCGGCAAGCCATTTTTCGCCTATGTCGCCTACACGACACCGCATGCACCGATCCAGGCACCTGATTTTCTGATTGACAAGTATTATCAACACTACCTTGAACACGGTTTCGAAGGTTTGAAACGCACAAGATTCGAGGCCCAGAAGCGTCTCGGCATCATCCCCCAGGATGCGCCCTTTCCTGATGCCAGCGAAAACCCGCTGCTGCGAACCTGGTCGGAACTGAGCGACGAGGAAAAGCGTGTCGCCGCCCGCTCCATGGCGACTTACTCCGCCATGATCGAGTCTCAGGACTATCACATTGGAACACTGCTTAACTACCTGCGCGAAGCCGGTCAACTGGACAACACGCTGGTCATCTACATGTCGGACAACGGCGGTGAGGGGCTGGATGTCCGGGGCGAACTAAGCGACCCGATGGCGACGAACTGGGTCAAAAGCAACTTCAGCCAGGATTTCAGGGATATCGGTAACGGCGACTATTTCGCTTTCATCGGCACGGAATACGCCTATGCCGTCAGCGGTGGCCTCAACTGGTGGAAGTGGTTTATTGGAGAAGGTGGCATCCGTGTACCCCTGATCGTGGTGCCGCCAAAGAACCAGGCCTTTGCCCACGCAGCGCAAAAAACTGACGCGTTCGCCAGCGTCAAGGACATCCCCATGACGATCCTGGACTACGCGGGAGTGCCGCATCCGGGCGCGAACTACAAGGGCCGCACCCTGGTTCAACCTTCTGGTCTGTCCATGCGGGACTTCCTGGAAGGTTCGAAGGATCAGCCCCGTACCGAAGACGACTGGTACGCCTTTGAATTGTTCGGCAACGCCTACGTGGTGGCCGGAGATTACAAGGCCATCCGGGTGCGCCCCGCCATGTACGGGGATGGCGAATGGCACCTGTACAACATCCGTAAAGACCCGGGTGAGACCCACCGCCTTGACGGAGCGGACCCCGGGCGGCTGAAGAAGTTGATCGCTATCTACGACCGCTTCGCCGAGGAAAAAGGTATCGTCCCGGTGGCGGACAACTGGAGCCCGTGGCACGGCTTCCTCGATGAATAAGACCTTCAATGACCAGCCACCAATTTTCCCATTCTGCATTCAAAAGAGAAGCAACCCATGAGCACCAGCAAAGACCCGATTGGCTTTCTCGGTAAATCGAATGCCGGCGTCCTGCTGGCGGTAACACCAGAATATTCGCAGATCACGGCCATTCGCCGCACCGGTGCGGGCCGCGCCGAATCAAGGCCGGCAAACCTGAGTATGCAACCGGAATACCGGACAATCGCGGGCACGCGGATTCGCTTCGCAACGGGGGGCAAGCACGACGGACCAGTCGTGCTTCTTCTGTGTCCGCTGCCTCAAAGCATCCTGTGCTACGACCCGATCTGGAAACTACTGCAGGATCATTGCCGGCTGATCGCGCTGGACCTGCCCGGGTTCGGGCGTAGCGAAGGCGGCATGGAATACATGAGCTTCAAGGCCCAGGGTGATTTCGTCGAAAAGTTCGTCAATGAACTGGGACTCGAAGACGTACACGTCGTCGGGCCCGACGTGGGTATGGCGGCGGCGCTGCACTACGTCATCCATCATGACCACAAGGCCGCCAGCATCCTGGTTGGCGACGGACCGGGCATTGTCCCGAGCTCCAACGGTAGCATTATCAACAAAGCAGTCGATTCCGCTTTCTGGCGCATGATGTTTCGCGTTACCGGCGCCCAGGCTTTCGTGGAAGGCGGCTACCGCCTGGCCTGTGTGAATTACATCCCCTGCAATGACGAAGTCGC
>DATKYN010000182.1:0-24841 GCA_035528435.1 Burkholderiales bacterium | reverse complement strand
CCGGCCGCTTGCTTTTTTTCAACCCATGCAGTGATATAACTGGTGGTGCGAGCACCACCTGCTGGTCCCTGCGTTTCCCGGCTACAGGGCAAACAATCCGATGGATCTGATCAAGGCATTACTGCTCGGCATTCTCGAAGGCCTGACCGAATTTATTCCGGTATCGAGCACCGGCCACCTGATTGTGGCGTCCAGTCTGCTCGATTTCACCGATGAGCGTGCAAAAGTATTCGCCATCGCCATCCAGCTTGGAGCCATCCTGGCCGTTTGCTGGGCGCAGCGCGAAAAGCTGACAGCGGTTTCACGAGGCCTGTTCAGCGATGAAACGTCGCAGCGCTTCGTCTTGAATCTGCTGGTTGCGTTCATGCCAGCCGTGGTAATCGGCTTGCTTCTGCACAGCACCATAAAGACCTACCTGTTTTCACCACTGACCGTCGCCTCGGCGCTGGTCGTCGGCGGGTTTCTGATTCTCTGGGTCGAGTCGCGCCCGCATCAACCGCGGGTGAATGACATTGACCAATTGGGCTGGAAAGATGCGCTCAAGGTGGGATTCGCACAAACACTTGCCATGTTTCCTGGCGTTTCCCGCTCCGGCGCAACCATTATGGGCGGAATGATGCTGGGGCTTTCGCGCGAGACGGCGACGCGCTTCTCCTTCTTTCTGGCGATACCAACGATGTTCGCGGCCACGGTCTACGATCTTTACAAGAACTGGCACTTGCTCTCGGCCACCGATATTCCCTTGTTCGCGACCGGATTCATAGCGGCATTCATCGCCGCCCTGGTAACAGTGCGTGCCCTGCTCGCCTACGTTGCCCGGCACAGTTTCCGACCGTTTGCCTGGTACCGTATTGCATTCGGAGGGCTGGTGCTGCTGACCTGGCAAATGGGCTGGGTTGAGTGGGCATCGCTCTGACTGTCGACCGAACGCCGCAGCGCTCGAACGCCACATCGATCACACCAGGGAGCAAGCCATAATCGGGCATCCTGCTCCCCCAACCCCCTGAGCACGACAACGGTCACGAAACCGGTTGCTTCCGTCTGCCCTGAACGCCACTGCGCCTTCATCGATAAAGGGATTCCGGAAAATCACCATGCCCGCGGAGCGGACAACCGGTCATTTCGTTGGCCGGTCAGCCCTGCATCCAGGGCAAGCCGGCGGCACGCCACCCCCCAACGGTATTGCGGTGCCCGTGTTGATTCTTGTCGCCCTCGAACCCCTCCAGAATATTAAAGGCCTGGGTATATCCCGCATCCGAGGCGACCGCCGCCGCGGCATGCGAGCGCGCACCGCTACGGCACAAGAACATCACGGGGGCTTCGGGATCGACCTGAGCGCGAAGCTCGACCAGAAAATCCGGATTGGGCTGCCCTGTCGGATAACTTTGCCACTCAATTTGCACCGCTCCCGGCACGCGCCCGACATAATCCCATTCAGCCCGCGTACGCACATCGACCAATTTTGCACCGGGTGCCTGCTGGAGCAGCGCGTAGGCTTCCTCCGGCGTGAGCGCACCAACATAGGGCAGCTGTTTCGTCCTGGCGCGCGCCTGTGCAGCCTCAAGAATCTCGGATATCGTCATTTTGTTCCGCCTCGTGCAATGATTAGTGGATAACAGCAAACTCGATCGGCTCGCAGCCAGAAATCGCGCGTCCCGGCAAGGGGCTGCCTGCATTTATCGCACTACAATAGTGCATCCACAAAAACCGCCGCGTTATTCTGGTGCATAATCCCGTCTGACGCGCCAAGAATATTATATTAACTATATGTTTTATTAGACTTTTTCTAAGGGGCACGTTTTCTGCTCAAGCGTGTCGCTCATTTCGCTTTACTAACCAACCCCTCAGTCCAGGAGACAAAAAATGGCTTCACCGGCCGACGTACTTAAAACAATCAAGGATAACGATATCAAATTCGTTGACCTGCGCTTTACGGATACCCGTGGCAAGGAACAGCACACCTCAGTGCCCGCCAAGCAATTCGACGCCAGCAAGTTCGAGGATGGGCACGCATTTGACGGCTCATCTATCGCCGGCTGGAAAGGCATCCAGGCCTCGGACATGCTGCTGATGCCGGACGCCGAGAGTGCCCGCATCGATCCCTTCACTGACGAGCCGGTTCTCAATATCACGTGCGATGTCGTCGAGCCGTCCGACGGAGCCGGCTATGACCGCGACCCGCGATCCATCGCCAAACGGGCTGAAGCCTACCTCAAGTCAACCGGCATCGGCGACATAGCTTACTTCGGGCCGGAACCCGAGTTCTTTATCTTCGACGGCGTGACGTGGAAAATCGACATGTCCGGCAGTTTCGTCAAGATCAATTCAGAGGAAGCTCCCTGGTCCTCTTCAATCGAATTTGAAGGCGGCAATATGGGCCATCGGGCCCCCGCCAAGGGCGGTTACTTCCCCGTTGCTCCGGTTGACTCGCTGCAGGACATTCGCAATGCCATTTCACTGGCCCTTGAATCACAAGGCGTCGAGGTCGAGGTTCATCACCACGAAGTTGCGGCGGCGGGTCAGTGCGAAATCGGCACACGCTTCAACAGCCTGGTCACACGCGCCGACTGGAACCAGATTCTGAAGTACACCGTATGGAATGTTGCCGCGTCTTACGGCAAGACTGCGACCTTCATGCCGAAACCGGTCGTTGGTGACAACGGGTCGGGCATGCACGTGCACCAGTCGATCTGGAAAGGGGGCAAGAATCTGTTCGCGGGTAACGGCTATGCCGGCCTGTCCGAAGTCGCCCTGTACTACATTGGCGGCATCATCAAGCATGCACGGGCACTAAACGCCATCACCAACCCTGCGACCAACTCCTACAAGCGTCTCGTTCCCGGATTTGAGGCGCCGATCAATCTCGCCTATTCGGCTCGCAACCGATCAGCGGCAGTGCGTATTCCACACGTAAGCGGTTCGGCTGCCCGGCGTATCGAAGTTCGCTTCCCCGACCCGATCGCCAATCCTTACCTCGCGTTCACCGCGCTGTTGATGGCCGGGCTTGACGGTATCGAGAACAAGATCCATCCCGGCGATCCGGTCGATAAAAACCTGTATGACCTGCCGCCGGAGGAATTGAGCAAGATAACCCATGTCTGCTCTTCGCTTGAGGAAGCGCTCGGTCACCTTGACCGCGAACGTGCTTTCCTTACCAAAGGCGGCGTGTTCTCGGATGACATGATCGACGCCTATATCGGCCTCAAGATGGAGGAAGTCACCCGCTTCCGCACCACCACCCATCCGCTCGAGTTCGATATGTACTACAGCTCCTGATTACCGGGCTGCGGTTGGCACGAAAGGGCGGGCAGCACCCGCCCTTTTTTGTCTCCTCCCCGGTAAGTTACCTGTACTCGTTTAGTACGATTGCCACGCCTGCCATAGCTGATTAGACTCCGGTGCAAGATCCGATTTCCAGAGCCGACAAGGCTTGCTCATCTTTCTATGATTCGATTTGCGATATCCGTGCTTGCCGCTGTGCCGGCGTCGATCCTGGTCGCGGCTTCAGCATGGGCCGAGATTTGTATGTACCAGGACGCGCAAGGTCAAATCACGTATTCCAATGTGACGCAGGCTCCTCCGAAGAACGCAACGAAGATCCGTTGTTTCAGGGAAGCAACGCCCCCTGCGACGACGAGTGGCAGTGCGCCGCCCCCCAAGCCCGATGCAAAAGACACGTTTCCAACCGTCGATCGCGACACGCAGCGCAAGCGCGATGCCGGGCGGCGAAGCATTCTGGAGGACGAACTCGCTACCGAGGAGCAAAATCTGCAGGAAGCGCGGCGCCAGTTGGAAGAGCAGGAATCAATTCGGATGGGGAACGAACGAAATTATCAACGCTACCTCGATCGCGTCCAGCCTTTTCGGGAAGCCGTGGAAACCCACGAACGCAATGTGCAGGCCTTGCAGCGCGAACTCCAGACTCTGCGCTGACAACACGCGCCGCTTTTGCGGGATCGCGCACGGGTAGTTCTGAACAAATTGCAGGATTTGACCGCGGAACCGGCCAGCGACCAACGTGCAACTGTCGGGTGCCGGAATGAATGGCGTCGAACTCAACGGGGCTGATTATCCGGGCCTCGAGACCCTGGCCACCGCAGTCATTGTGCTGGACGATGCGCACTCAGTGCGCTATTTCAATCCGGCAGCGGAGAACCTGTTTGCGCTAAGCGCGAAGAACGTCGTCGGCCATCCGCTGACACGGGTGTTCGAAGACGCTGCGCCAATGGTGGCCGCGCTCGACTACGCCAGCAGCCATAACTGCAGTTATACCCAGCATGACATATCACTCCAGATCAACGGTGGACGGCTGGAATTGTCGTGCACGGTTACCCCTGGCGAAGGAGCGCTGGCGGAGCATTTCCTGATCGAGTTCAACGTGCTCAACCAACAGTTGAAAATTGCCAGGGAAGAGCGATTACTCGACCAGAGCGTGCACAATCGCGAGCTGATTCGTAACCTTGCTCACGAGATCAAGAACCCACTGGGTGCATTGCGCGGCGCGGCACAATTACTCGACCGCGAGCTTGATCGTGCCGAACTCCACGAATACACCCAGGTAATCATCAAGGAAGCAGACCGTTTGCAATTACTTGTGGACAGGCTGCTTACTCCGCACAAACGGCCGCAAATCGTCCGCTTTAACGTTCACGAGATTCTGGAACGGGTTCGAAGCGTGCTGCTGGCCGAGCATCCGACAGGTCTGTCCATTCGCCGTGATTACGATACCAGTTTGCCGTTATTGACCGGTGACCGGGAACAGATGATTCAGGCCGTTCTGAACATCGCGCGCAACGCTGCCCAGGCGATGCAGGGTAACGGCGAGATTCAACTGCGAACCCGGATATCGCGCCGCGTGACGCTCGCGAAGAAGCTGCACAAGCTCGCGATATCGGTGCAGATAATCGACAGCGGCCCGGGGGTTCCGGAAGACATCAGGGACAGTATATTTTTCCCGCTTGTTTCCGGCCGTGACGATGGTAGCGGCCTGGGTCTCACGCTCGCGCAAACCTTCGTCAGCCAACACCACGGCAGCATCGAACTGGAGAGCGAGCCCGGTAGAACATGCTTTACCGTTTTGCTGCCGGTTGATGAACCGAAACATGACAGTTAAACACCAGCCATTGCCGGAAAAAGATGAAACCAATCTGGATAATTGACGACGACCGTTCCATACGCTGGGTGTTTGAAAAAGCACTCGCGCGGGAGGACATTGCGTTCAAAACGTTCGGGTCCGCGCCCGAAGCCCTCGCAGCACTCGAAACCAGCACGCCCCAGGTGGTGGTCAGCGATATTCGGATGCCAGGCGGCTCGGGGCTGCAGTTGCTGGAAACCATCAAGACGCAACACCCGAACCTGCCTGTGATCATCATGACCGCCTATTCGGACCTGGAGAGTGCGGTGGCCGCTTTTCAGGGCGGTGCATTCGAGTACCTGCCCAAACCCTTCGATGTCGACCATGCAATCGACCTCATCCGCCGGGCAATGGACGAGAGCCTGCGCCAGGGAGAGGTCACGGAACTACCCGAGGCAGCGCCGGAAATTCTGGGCCAGGCACCCGCCATGCAGGAGGTGTTCCGCGCTATTGGCCGGCTTGCACAATCACAGGCCACCGTCCTGATCAACGGCGAATCGGGAACCGGCAAGGAGCTCGTCGCGCGCGCCCTGCATCGCCACAGTCAGCGCGCGAACAAACCGTTCATCGCCATCAACACCGCCTCCATCCCGAAGGACTTGCTCGAATCCGAACTATTCGGCCACGAACGGGGCGCCTTTACCGGCGCACAGGCAATGCGCCGCGGCCGCTTCGAACAAGCCGAGGGTGGCACGCTGTTTCTGGACGAAATAGGCGACATGCCGCCGGATCTGCAGACCAGATTACTGCGCGTACTCTCCGATGGCCATTTCTATCGGGTCGGTGGACATCAACCCATGCACGCCAACGTGCGCGTGATCACGGCAACACACCAGGATCTCGAAAAACGGGTCAAGGAAGGTCTGTTTCGCGAAGACCTGTTTCACCGGCTGAATGTAATCCGCTTGCGCCTTCCGCCATTAAGGGAACGGCGCGAAGACATTCCCCTTCTGGTGCGCCATTTTGTGAAGAAATGTGCTCAGGACCTTGGCGTCGAATCCAAGCGACTGACTGAAGGGGCAGTCAAGTATCTCGCGTCGTGCGACTGGCCGGGCAATGTACGGCAGTTGGAAAACGTGTGCCATTGGTTAACAGTCATGGCACCCGGCGTCACCGTGGATACAAATGGGCTTCCCCCTGAACTGCAGGATGAAGCGAACGGAACCGGTGGCGATGACTGGGTGGCAGCACTGGAACGGGAAACCGAGTCGCTTCTCAGGCGCGGTGAAACCGGCATTCTCGACGACCTCAACCGCAAGTTCGAGCGGGCGCTGATTCTTCGTGCGCTGGCCCACACTGGCGGGCGCCGCATCGAAGCCTCACAGTTACTCGGAATGGGACGCAACACCCTGACCCGGAAAATCCAGGAACTTGGGCTGGAAGAAGACGCCGCCAGGGAAAAAAGTTAACCTCACTCTCGGCGGAGCCGCAAAAAATCGGCGGAGCCGCAAAAATGTTGGCTTCGCGTGATTGCTTCCGGAAAATTTCCTTTTCGGCCTGCGTCTGACGGTCGGCCTGGTTTTGGCTAGCCGCTTATGTGCGCCACCACCGGAGCGTGGTCGGACGGCCGCTCCAGGGCGCGCATTTCCTTGACAATGGATACGCGTTGACATCGTTTGGCCAATGCTGGCGACAATAGAATGTGGTCTATGCGAAGGCCCATGCCACGCTTGAACCCATTGAGTCGATAATCCCACCATGTGAACGTATTTTTCGGCTGATCGAACAGCCGGAAACTGTCAACGAACCCGAGACCAATAAGGGCTTCAAACGCTTCCCGCTCCGGCTCACTGCACAGGACTTTGCCTTCCCACGCCTTGGGGTCATGCACGTCGCGTGATTCCGGCGCGATATTGAAGTCACCGACCACTGCAATCTCGGGATGGCGTTCCACCTCTTGGCTGAGCCATCCGGTAAAAGCGCCAAGCCAGTCGAGCTTGTAACGATACTTGTCCGAATCAATGCTCTGCCCGTTCGGAATATAGGCGTCAACGACCCGGATGGAACCCACTGTTGCCGCGATCACCCGCTTCTGCTCATCGGCATAGCCCGGGATACCGCGAACGATCTCCGAACAAGGCGCGCGAGAGACGATGGCGACACCGTTGTAGGTTTTCTGCCCGGAGAACGCCACCTGATAACCCGCAGCCTCGATCGCTTCAACCGGAAACTTCGGGTCGTCGAGTTTGGTCTCCTGCAAACAAACAACGTCCGGCCCGTCGCTTTTCAGCCAGGCAAGCAATTGCTCGAGCCTGACTTTCAGGGAATTAACATTCCATGTGGCAATTTGCATATGAAATTAAAACTTGTGATGAAATTACAGAGCGCATTCAGATGTCACAACACGGATTTTTATCTCGTGTGGATATCCATACTGCGCGGACACCCATATTGTGACACGCCGTGTTTTACGATGGCCTGTTCACGGGAATCGCTACTGGCAGGCAAAGTTTCGTTCGACCGGACCGGAGTAGCTCACTCCCCGATCATAACCAGTGAGGGTAGTTGTTTCATCCGCGTTGTCGTGTCCGCCTCACACACAGTCCGCGCATTTGCCGACCTTGTCGATCAATCCACGCTCGGCCGAGGGTTCGTTCGCCTGATCTGACTTAACGACAAAACAGGCAGGGACTCTGTGCGCGCCTATCTGACTGCCGCGTCAATCGTAAAAGCAGGGATAAGATGGCGGCGATGGACTGACCGTCTCGATACAGTCTCTTGACCGGCGTACATCCATTGGTAGTGCAAAACTCGGGGCCGCGGGTGCTCGCAGACCGGGTGAACCGGGCATTTTTTGTGCGGTGGCGATCTGCTCGGCTGACGTTCGCTTTTTCAGGATTCTCAGGTTGCGTTGCGCGTGCGCGTTTCCCTGTGCTGCAGCAAGGCTCCACCACCTGTACGCCTGCATGTCGTCCCGGCCAACACTTTGCCCTCTGTAATATTCCGCGCCCAGGTTGTTCTGTGCTTTCGAGTCACCCTGCTCTGCAGCTCTCGTGTACCAGTAAACAGCTTGCTCAGCGTCTTGCGATACGCCTTTGCCTTTGGCGTACATGACACCCAGGTTGGACTGGGCAGATGCCAGACCCTGCTCGGCAGCTTTCTTGTACCAATAGACCGCTTGCTCATCGTCGTGCGGGACGCCGATACCGAATTCATACGACAGTGCCAGATTGAACTGGGCAGCCATGTCGCCATACTCGGCGAATTCCTTCATTTGTGAGAGCGCGCTTGCGCTGGTTGCGTCGGAGCGCGCGATATCATGGTCGTTGCCAGCGAAGCCAAACGCGACGGTGGATACCGACAACAGACCGAACAGAAACGATGCCGCTCGCCTCATGCCTCAACCCCTTATCGTCATTTACCGGGCCCTGCCGTACGACCATCGCCAGCAGGCCGTGCTCGTACGGGGCCGTTCTGTGTAGTAATGATGCTGGCGAAGGACTCGCATGTCCTGAACCGGCTAGCCAGAGTCTATCGCGCGCGCCGTTTCGAAAACCAGGGGCGTGAGGCTTTCTCTTTAGCGCCTTCCGTTGAGTTGTCTGACTTCCGGCGCGCCGTTCCCGTTGATGCCGATTCGATCCCCTTCTCCATCCGTCTAGAGAACTGCTCTCGCAGAAAGGCCTGGCATATTGCCTTCCCGTCAGCGTCGATATCGACAATTTTTGTCCCGATGACCGAGTCGCCGACATGAACGACCTCGACCTTGCACTCGAGCACCTGTCCTGGAAGAAGCTCGCAGTTGAAATCGAGAACCTGCCCTCCTGAAAATTGTGCTGTGGACAAGAGCAGGAAGCCGGTTTGACTCATGTCCTGGATCAGGCATGTGTATTGTATGGGCAGGCTGGTCAACGCCAAAGGATCATTCTCAGCAGTCAAAATGCCTTTTCGGGTGACTGTAATCCGTTTGGCAGTTCGTAGCTCTGAGAAGTCTTGTATGTTTGTGTGCGTTTTGGTCAAGAGTCGCCTGGCAGCAAATAATGGAAGCGGGACAGCATGGTTGCGTCACGTCAGGTTGTCTAGTGCACAAACCGGGCCAACATCAGCATACGCTGCCCTCCTGTGACAGCGCTTCCAGCCTCTCAGGACAGCGGATTATTACAAATGGCTGAGTTATTAATCAGTCGTTGGGGAAAAGTTCTGGCTTCAACGAATTGACGAGGCCCTGCGCCCGGGTATTGCGTTCGCTCCCCGAACGCGTAGACGCGGCCAGACACGACCGCCATGCCGCGCGAAGGACATCAATCCACAGAATATGAATCAGGAAAACAGTAGCTTATCGAAAGTAGGCCACAAGAAATGTCAATTCAACTCACAGATGCCGGCAGATACGGAAAATCCTACTGTGCGTCTTCCGCATCGTCGAATTCCGCATCGTCGAATTCAGTGTCCTCGCCTTCGAACGCATTTTGATCCGCATCGCTTGCATCTGCATCGCCTTCCTGGCGGGCAGCTTTCTCCGAAAGCTGCCCCACAGTTGGCGCCACGTCGATGATCGCGTAGCTCGGATATCCCGCGACATCAAGCGCGCCATCCCACTGTCCTGCTTCGAAACCTCTTATCACCGACCTGCCGATCTTGATAACCGGCACTTCACGATTACCCGATGTCAGCGTCATCAACTCCTCTTGCACCGCGGCGCTGGTCGCGTCCAGCACCGTGTGCGGAACCCCCCTTTTGACCAGTAGCTCCCGCGCCATATCGCAATGAGGACCACAATCGGTCACATAAAGCGTCACCGGGAATCTGCTCACAGCCATCTGCAGCCGGTAAGGCAACACCTGCTCCGAGCTTTCTCCGTATAACTGCGGTCGCCGGATATTCTGCGCCTCGGCAGGTGGCAACTCGTTGCTGTAGTAGACGTTGCCATCGCCGTCTTCCCAGCGGTACGTATCAGCAGCTACAGCGGCAGCAGCAGCAAACGCAAAACCGCACACTGTCAGAAGTCTCACGATCATGATCTGTCTCCTGCGTCAGGCATGCTCGACGTTCGATTCGTCACTCATCCCGCTGTGGCGCAGCAGTGCATCAATCCTCGGTTCACGCCCCCGAAAGGCCACGAACGACTCCAGCGCAGGCCGGCTGCCACCTCTGGCCAGGATTTCATCGCGAAATCGCGACCCGACCTCCCCGTTCAGCACGCCGTTATCTTCAAATTCGCTGTACGCATCCGCCGACAGGACTTCAGCCCACTTGTAACTGTAGTAACCCGCAGCATAACCACCGCCGAAAATGTGGGAAAACCCGTTCGGGAACCGGTTATATGAGGGTGGAATCATGACTGCAACTTGCTTTCGCACGTCATCGAGAACCTGCATCGGCGTACTCGCGCCTTCTGGATCGTATTGGTGATGAATATTCATGTCGAACATGGAAAATTCAATCTGTCTCAGTGTCTGCATGCCAACCTGGAAGTTTTTCGCCGCGAGCATCTTGTCGAACATCTCGCGCGGCAATGGCTCCGCCATATCGACATGTTGCGTCATTTCACGGAGCACATTCCATTCCCAGCAGAAGTTCTCCATGAACTGGCTTGGGAGCTCAACGGCATCCCACTCGACGCCATTGATGCCAGAAACGCCCAGAACGTCGACACGGGTGAGCAAATGGTGCAATCCATGGCCAAACTCGTGAAAAAGAGTAATGACCTCGTCGTGCGTCAACAATGCCGGCTTGTCTCCCACCGGGGACGAGAAATTGCAGTTCAGATAGGCAACCGGCGTTTGAATGGTGCTGTGCTTGAGACGCCGGGTAATGGCATCGTCCATCCAGGCTCCGCCTCGCTTAGAGGATCGGGCATGCAAATCCAGATAAAACTGGCCGATCAACCCTCCGTTGCCATCCCGGATCGCGAAGAAACGCACGTCCTTGTGCCAGCGGGGCGCCTGTTCCTCGGCGATTCTGATCCCGTACAGCTTCTGCACGACGCCAAACATGCCTTCGAGCACCTTGGTCTCCGGAAAATACCGCTTGACCTCCTGGTCGGAAAAAGCAAACCGGGCGACGCGCAGCTTCTCTGATGCGTAGGCGACATCCCAGCTCTCAAGTGGCGCCAACCCCAATTCGTCTCTTGCGAAGCTTTGCAGCTCCTCCAGATCGCGCTGCGCATAGGGCCTGGCCCGGCCGGCAAAGTCCGTCAGAAACTCCAGAACCTGCGGCGCCGACTCAGCCATCTTGGGCTCCAGCGACAGTTGCGCGAAATCGTCGTAGCCAAGCAACCGGGCTTGCTGGCGCCGCAATTTCAGAATCTCGGTGATCAGCGGCGTATTGTCGTACCTGGACGGCCCGAATTCCGAAGCGCGCGTCACGAACGCCCGGTACATTCGCTCCCGCAGCCCCCGATTGTCCGCGTACTGCAATATCGGAAGATAGGATGGTGCGTGAAGCGTGAACTTCCAGCCTTCCTTTTTCTCACTCATTGCCGCCTTTCGCGCAACTTCGACGACATCTTCAGGAATTCCGGCGAGATCACCCTTGTCCGTGACGATCAATTCGAACGCATTCGTTTCATCCAGTACGTTATCGTTGAATCGTGAAGAGAGCTTCGCGAGTTCTTGCGCGTTTCTGCCAAATTCCGCCTTGTCCTGCGGCGCCAGATCTGCACCACCCAACCTGAAGTCACGCAGTTCGTTTTCTATAAACTTTCGCTGCGCATCGCTCAGCGCGTCAAAGCCCGCTGACGCCCTTAGTGCCTTATAGCGGCGGAACAATGATTCGTTTTGTGCCAGCTCGGTAAACAATTGGGTCACCAGTGGCAGGTTTTCGTTATAGGCCTCGCGCAGCTCGGAAGAGTTCATCACCGCATTCAGGTGCGCCACCTGTCCCCAGGCCCGGCGCAACCGCTCGATGGCATCATCAAGCGGCATCACAAAGGTGTCCCAGGTCGGTTCCGCTTCATCGACTGTGACCTGCTCGGTGGCTGCGCGCACTTCTTCTATTAATTGCGATATCGCTGGCGCAACGTATTGCGGTTTGAAATCAGCAAAGCGCGGCAAGCCGGAAAAATCAAGTAATGGATTCATGGTCAACAATCAAAAAGGGGTGAATGTAAAGTCAATCGGTCGGGTTTGGGCGGGGATGAGGCAGCACCCCGGTAAGCCGCACCGATAGTTACCAGTGGCTGGCGCGCAACCGGCCGCTACTCATAGACGATGTGGCCGCCTACCAGCGTATACAAGACCTTGCCCTCAAGTTCGTACCCGGCAAACGGCGTGTTGTGGCCCTGGCTGCGCAACGCCGACGGCTCAACCCGCCAATGCAACGCCGGATCGAATACGCACAGGTCCGCACGCATCCCCGTTTCAACACGCCCGGCCGGGATGCCGAGCAAGCGCGCCGGCGCCGACGTCAGGCTGGCAAGTGCGTCAACCAGCGGGATGCCGGCTTCGCTCGCCCATTTGAGCGTCAGCGGCAACAACAGTTCCAGACCAGTCGCGCCGGCTGCCGCCTCGGCAAAAGGCAGCTGCTTGGCATCCTCATCAACCGGAGTGTGATCGGAACAGATCGCGTCGATGGTTCCATCGGCCAATCCGTTTCGCAGCGCCTCGAGGTCCCGCCGGGAACGCAACGGCGGAATCAGATGACAGGCGGACTCGAAATCACCGATATCGATATCGGTCAGATGCAAATGATTTACCGAGATATCACAGCTGACGGCCAAGCCCAGCGATTTTGCTTCGCGAACCATATCCACGCTTGCGGCACTCGATAAGCGGCAAAGGTGCACTCGGGCACCGGTTTCACGTGCCAGCAACAATATGATCGACACCGCCATCGTTTCCGCGATGGCCGGAATTGCCTGTAATCCGAGACGGGTTGCCACCTCGCCGTCATGCGCGACCCCGCCGCCCGCAAGCGTGTTTTCCTGAGGCCGCAACCATACAGGGTAGCCGACCGTGGCAGCGTACTGCATGCTTCTGAGCAGAACCTGAGGATCCGGGAGCGGCGCATCGCCCTGCGAGAACGCTACACACCCGGCATCGGCAAGTTCCGACATCTCAGTCAGCTTGGCACCTTGCAGCGCGCGGGTCAGTGCACCGATCGGATACACCTGCACCAGGTTGAGACTGCGCGCCCGATACTTGAGCATTTCCACCAGACCCGGCTCATCCAGTGGTGGGTCGGTGTCGGGCGGGCAAGCGAGACTGGTTACGCCACCCGCTGCGGCCGCCGCTGCTTCGCTCTCCAGAGTGGCGCGATACTCGAACCCCGGTTCGCGCAAACGCGCTGCGACGTCCACCAGTCCTGGACAGACAATCAGCCCGCGTGCATCAATCGTGCGCTCAGCGTGAAAACCCGCGGGCGCCTCACCAATAGCCGCTACTTCGGCCCCTGCCACAAACACGTCTGTAACTGCGTCCAGACCACTGGCCGGATCGACTAGCCGCCCGCCGGTAATGTGAACGTTCATGATTGCCCCGCCAGCATCGACATCACCGCCATCCTGACCGCGATACCAAACGTGACCTGAGGCAAGATGACCGACTGGCTGCCGTCCGCGACACTGGAATCAATTTCAACCCCGCGATTCATCGGACCGGGATGCATCACAATCGCCTGTGAATCCGCATGAGCCAGCTTCTCGGGGTTCAATCCGTAATTCTTGAAGTACTCCTGCGCGCTGGGTAACAACTCGCCATTCATGCGTTCGTTCTGAAGCCGCAACATGATCACAACATCGGCATCAGTCAACCCTTCCACCATATCGGTGAAAACCCGCACACCAAGGCGGTCCACAGCCGCCGGCAACAGGGTCGCCGGCGCAATTACCCGGACCTCGGCCACGCCCAATGTTGTCAGCGCGTGAATCTGTGAACGGGCAACACGCGAATGCAGAATATCACCAACAATGGCAACCCGAAGACCCGAGAAATCCTGCTTGTAGTGGCGGATCGTAAACATGTCGAGCAAGGCTTGCGTCGGATGCGCGTGCCGGCCATCACCGGCATTGATAACATGAATATTCTCGCCAACGTGGCGGGCAATCAGATTGGGTGCACCGCTTTGCGAATGCCGCACAACAAACATATCGGCGTGCATGGCAGACAGGTTGGCAACGGTGTCCAGCAATGTTTCGCCCTTGCTTTGCGAGGACACGCCCACATTGAGGTTGATGACATCGGCAGACAGCCGCTTGGCGGCTATTTCAAAGGTGGTACGCGTGCGCGTGCTGGGTTCAAAGAACAGGTTAAACACCGACTTGCCGCGCAGCAGTGGAACCTTCTTGATGTCGCGTTCGGTGACGGAAACAAACGACTGGGCGGTATCGAGAATATTAACGAGCACGTCACGAGGCAGCCCCTCAATGGACAGCAGATGGGTCAGGCGCCCGCTGCCGTCAAGTTGAGGGTTACGGCTCACGATTGGTCGCTTGCGGAGGGTCGGGGCTTGGTCGACAGGTGCAATGCGCCATCGTCTTCGCGCTGCAGCGACACCAGTTCGTCATCTGAAACAGAAACCTGGGCGCCAACAAAGCGAGGCTCGATCGGCAGTTGCCTGCCGCCCCGGTCGACGAGCGCGGCCAGCATCACACAGCCGGGTCGACCGTAATCGAACAACTCGTTCATTGCAGCTCTGACGGTGCGGCCCGTGTAGAGCACATCGTCGACGAGGATGATGTCACGGTCGTTGACGTCAAACGGAATATCCGAGGGCTTGACGCTATCGTGCAAGCCGCGCTGGCTATAGTCGTCCCGGTAAAAGGCGATATCGATCGTGCCCATCGGCACATCGATGCCCAGCGAGGCATGCAAGCGCTCGGCCACCCAAACCCCACCGGTATGAATACCGATAATGCCGGTGTCGGGCTTGATGTTGCCACGGATGCTGTCGATCAGGGCGTCAAGAAGTTTCTCGGTGTCAGGAAATGGCATCGTCATTGGAAAAAAAGTCTTCGAGTATTGTCTGCGCCGCTACCTGGTCGACATATGCTTTCTGCCGCCGACCACGGATACCCGCGTCGCGCAGCATTCCGGAAGCTTCGGCAGAAGTATAGCCTTCGTCAATAAACCGGGTGGCCACGCCAAAACGACTTGTCAGCAACGCTGAAAAACGCCGCACGGCCGGCGCCAGAGTATGTTCCGTACCGTCCGCATTGGTTGGCAGTCCAACGACGAACAGCACCGGTTGCCACTCGCCAACCAGTGTTTCGATCGGGACCAGTGGATCCTGCGCGTGGCGGTAGTGCACTGTCTCCAGCGGGTGCGCAATGCCAAGCTCTCGGTCACCCACAGCGACACCGATGCGCCGCTCGCCGAAATCGAAAGCCATCACCGCTCCGCGGCGGACAATGCTACTCGCCGCGCTCGTCGCTGCACTTCCGGCCTCAGGCGGCATTGGCAGGCACTACGGTGTTCTGGTCGTTGCGATCATGCATGCCCGGCCTCTTCGGAGAGACTCGCGGGATCGATCCCGAGAAGATTCATGGCTCCACCAAGCCGCGCTTCCGCGGGCATGTCAAAAATAATCGACATATTCGCTGCAACCGTCAACCAGGCGTTTTGCCCTAATTCCTGTTCAAGCTGTCCTGCCGCCCAGCCGGAGTAACCAAGCGATACAAGCAATGCTTCTGAATCCGGCCCGTTTCCGGCACTCATCGCCTCGAGTATATCGCGAGAAGTCGTCAGACCTACTGCCCCACCGACGCTCAGTGTCGACTGCCAGCCGCCGACCGGGCGATGCAATACAAAGCCGCGGTCGACCTGAACCGGGCCGCCGAAATATACCGGCTTTTGCGAGAGTGCCTCGTTTTCAAGAGGGATATCCACTTGTTCAAACAGAGTAGCCAGCGTCATCTCGGTCGGTCGATTGACGACAACACCGAGCGCACCCTGCTCGTTGTGCTCACAAATATAGGTAAGCGACTTGGCAAAATGGGGATCCGCCATGCTCGGCATGGCAATCAGAAAGTGATTCGTCAGGTCTACACTGTGCATGCGTTAACCTCCAGCATTCTAGCGCCACTGCGGCCCATTACGCCATAAAATCAGGCTTATGAGACTCGTCCGAAACTTCAGGTGGTGCCTCCCGGCGCATTTCACCACGACCTGCCCAGCCGGATCGAACTGTTCATAGTGCCGAGCACAATGTGGACCAGTCGTGACAACCACGGAAACCACCGGCAGACGCACCGGCTCGGAGTTCATTTGCATAGCATCGGCACGGAGCGCAAAGACGCTGGCTACTGAACGCGAATTGAGTGATTTTCTGGGGCAAGTTGAACGTCGGGCATTCAAGCAGGCGGTCTTTGCAGTGCGCGATACTCACACGGCTTTGGACATCGTCCAGGACGCGATGTTCAAACTCACCGACCGTTACCGCGATAGGCCCGGCGAAGAACTGCCGCTGTTGTTTCAGCGCATCCTTCAAAACACCATTCGCGACTTTTACCGGCGCCAGAAGGTCCGTTCAACATGGACGACGCTGTTCTCCTCGTTCCGGTCCAGGGAGCACGGCGAAGAGTATGATTTTCTGGACTCACTGGAAGTAGAATCGGGCAAGGAGGAGGAGCCGGAACGCCGACTGGAGCGCGCCCAGGTCGTAACCGCAATCGAGGAAGCACTGCAAAGGCTGCCCGCGCGTCAACGACAGGCATTCATACTGCGTTACTGGGAGGAACTGGACGTGGCGGAGACCGCATCGGCGATGGGATGCTCGCAGGGGAGCGTCAAGACACACTGTTCACGGGCCACCCACAGCATCGCCGCATTTCTGAAGAATCGAGGCATGAAACCATGAATGAGGACGATCTGGCACGGCGGATCGTTGCCAGGCTGGACCAGAATCTGGCAAGACTGCCGGAAGGCATCATCGAGCGGCTGAAGGACACACGCGTGCGAGCGTTGCAAGCTCGAACCCCGTCCTTGCCACCATTACGCCTGCGGCTTTCAGAATGGATCAGTGGTCACCGGGCGCTGCTCGGCATCGCATTGCCAGCGCTGTTTGTGCTGGTCGCAGCAGGAGCCGTTTTCTTCCTGCAAGGTGGCGGGCAACAAGACCCGTTCGATGTCGAGACAGCGCTGCTCGCTGACGAACTTCCTATTCACGCCTATACCGACCCGGGATTTGACGCTTGGCTTCAGCACACATCACACGAAGAACAACAATAGCAGCTGCATTGCTGTTGCTGTTGCTGTTGCTGTGTTCGATACCCGCGATGGCGCAGACGGCGCCAAGCTGGGCGGAATTGAGTAGCGGACAACGCGAAATACTTGCCCCGTTGGCACAGGAGTGGGATCAGATCGAACCTGATCGGCGGCAGCGCTGGCTGCGTGTCGCCGAGCGCTACCCTGAGATGCCCCCTGAAAATCAGCAGCGACTGCAAAAGCGCATGCGCCATTGGGCGCAGTTGACACCGGAGCAGCGCGAGCGGGCACGAGAAAAGTATCGCCGGCTCAGGGAACTGTCCCCGGAAGAACGTCAGGAGCTCCGGTCCCGCTGGGAGGAATACCAGGATCTGCCGGAGCACCGGCGGCAGGAACTGCGCGAGCAACACCGCTATCGCGACCAACAGGATTAGGGCCACCAGCTATGCCGTTGAACGGACGCTTTCCATCGTCGGGGCATCCCACGCAATCACCGGTAGCGGGGTATTCGGGTGCAGCATTACGACTTGAACGGGCGAAGGAGAGACAGCGTCGGGCTGCAGCAACCGGGCAAACCGGCGGCCGGCAGCGGATGGCCCTGATCAAGGCCGTGGCGGCGCCTGCCCTGTTCGGCAAAAGAAATGGCGCGATACACAGTGTCGTCAAAAGACCCGCCGTAGTCCGGGAAAGCCCGGTGTTCATGACGCACCCTGCTGCCAGCGTTTCGGCAACAAGCCGCCCCCGCAAGCCACTCCGGTGACACTAACTGCGCAATTCGTCCGCGCCGGACTGTTCAGACGGCTGGCGGCCATGTCCTACGAAGCGGTACTGTTATTTGCAATCGTCTTTTTTGCCGCCTACCTGTTTATCGCGGTTTCGGGCAGAACACCGGTTGGAGTCTGGCGCGCGTTATTCTTCGTTTACCTGCTGTCCGCAAGTGGCGCGTATCTCGTATTTTGCTGGGTGCGCGGAGGGCAAACGCTGGCACAGAAGACCTGGGGGATCAAGGTTATAGCAGGTGACGGTTCGCTGCTGGATTTGCGCGCAGCGGTTCTGCGCTATCTGCTCGCGCTGATCAGCATCAGCTCCGGGATCGGCATTTTGTGGGCGGCAGTCGATCGTGAGCGTCAATTTCTCCATGACCGCCTTTGCGGCTCACGCATCGTCCTCGCCGATCAACCGGCAAAGCCCGGACACGGTCAGCACTAGCGCTTTTCAACCTTGTGCATCATCCAGATTGCTGCGATCAGAAAACCAAGCATCGGCGTGAGTGCGCTGAACAACGGCGGCCAGGCGTTGAGCAACCCCAGATGACCGAACAACCTGTTCGCGAGATGAAAACCCAAACCCAGCATAATCCCGGTAAAGATTCGCGCACCAACACCTCCGGACCGCACCTCGAAATTCGCGAATGGCAATGCCAGCACCATCATGACCAGCACTGCGAACGGATAGATAATCTTCTGCCAGAGTGCGATTTCGTAGCGCACGGTATCCTGCCGGTTGCTGCGCAGATGTTCCAGATAGGCGTACAGGTCCCACAACGACATCTGTTCCGGAACGACCATCAACACGTTGAGAATCGACGGGTTGAGCACCGAACGCCACTCCCACTCCGCAATCTGGTTGACCGACGTGGTTGAACCGTCAAATCGCGTCTGGACGACGTCGTGTAACACCCAAAGATCGTCGCGCTGGTACTCACCACGAGCAGCGTGACTGATGGTGTGAAGCCGGAAACGATCGTCGAATTCATATACGTGAACGTCGTGAATGACCGTTTCCGGCATGATGCGCGAAACGTTTACGAACTTGTTGGCGTCCTTGACCCACAATCCCGAACGAAATGCCTGCGCGACCACACTACTGGTCGTTGCCTTTAGCCGCAGACTCTGCGCCGCCTGTTCGGTGAACGGCGCAACCACCTCGCCAACAACAAACGTCAACACCGACAGGGTGATGCCGATTCTGGTGAGCGAAACGGCCATATTGCGCATCGACATTCCGGATACGCGCATAACGGTGTACTCGGAATTGACCACCAGTTGCGATAGCGCGAACAGGGTTCCGATCAGGGCCGCGACCGGAAGGATCTCATAAGCCCGGCCGGGCAGACTGAGCGCAACATACAGTGCCGCCAGCGGCAAGCGATAGTTGCCGCGACCAACGTCAGAAAGCTCCTGTATGAAGTCAAAAAAACCGAACAGAAACAGTAGCGCAGCAAACACCAGGGCCGTTGCAGCGAATACCTGCCGCGCAACGTAACGGCGCAGTATCCTCACGTTTGCCTCCTCAACTTCCGGAATAGGGAGGAAACCGCGACACGCCGGTAGAACAGGATGCTGATAATCGCGAACGCGACAAGCGGTGGCCCGATCATCCCCGCAGTGAACGAGATTTTCTCCTGACTGACCCAGGTTTGAATAATGCTGAGCGTGTTGTTATAGATGAGATAGGAAAACGCAGCCAGCATCAGGTTGACGGAACGCCCGGCTCGCGGATTAACAAACGAAAGCGGAATTGCAAGCATGCTCAGCGCGAGCGCGCTGAGCGGCATGCCGATTCGCCAGACAAGTTCTGCATTGGTTGCGGGGTTCCGGTCGCGAAGCAGCTCACTCGTAGGCCGCGACCGGATTGACGGCAGATAGGCTTGCTGCGTTTTCTCTTCAAGCCGCACAGCGTACTTGTCGAACTCAATGATCTTGTATTCCGCCGTGCCCGGCGGGCCGATGTAACGGCGACCATCTTGCAGAACCAGATAACGGCTGCCGCCCGGACTTGTTTCGGTAAACCCACGCGCCGCTACCGTGACCCCGATTTCTTGATCTTCTTCTGAATAGACAAAAATATTCGCGACGATTGACAGATCCATCGTCAGTTTTTCAACAAAGAAAACCCGATCGCCGCTTTTCGATTCCTTGAAAATACCCGGAGAAATCGCCGATACGTCCTCCTGGCTTTCAAGCTGACGCCGATACTCCTCGGACTTGCCTGTTGCCCATGGCGTCAATAAAAGGCTGAGCAATCCGATGGTAAACACTAGCGGCAGTGCGTAGAGTAACGTCGGCCTGATCCACGAATACAGCCCCTGGCCACTGGTAAACCAGACGACCATCTCCGAGTCGCGATAGGCGCGACTCAGGCTCAGGAGTATGGAAATGAACAGCGCGAGCGACAGAAGTATCGGCAAATAGCGCAATCCCGCCAGCCCCAGAAACGTAACCACCGCATCTGTGGAAATGCTGCCGCGCGCAGCGTAACCAAGGAATCGAATGAACTGTGTGGTGACAGTGATCGCGAGCAGGATAATCAATGTGCCGATCCCTGTTATCGCGAACTCGCGGAGAAGTGTCCGCTGGAAAATCATCGTAACTTTGACTTTTTCTTCGGCACAAAGAGATAATGCTAAGTTGTTGAAACGACGATATGAATAAGGGGAGTTTGCAGTGGACTTTAGCATAAAAAAAGCGCAGCCGGAGAAGGTCAAAACGGCTTGCGTAGTAGTACCGGCATTTCGCAACGGAAAGCTTTCCGAAGCGGCCAGCAGCATCGATCACAGCAGCAGTGGGCAATTGTCCCGCGCGCTGAAGAACAGCGCTTTCGACGGCGCGCCCGGGACAACTCTGATGTTGTTCGATGTGGCGGGGATCGGTGCCGCGCGTGTGCTCGTAATGGGCGCAGGCGACAACGGTGAGATGAGCACCAGTGAATTCCGCAAGGCAATGCAGAGCACCCTGGGCAAGCTATGCGACGCAGAGATCACCGATGCAACACTATTCGTTTCCGGCTTGAGCGTTGCCGATAACGATGAAAAGTGGGTGGCGACGCAAATCGCGGCGCTGGCTGTTGCTGCAGACTATCGCTTCGACGCAATGAAAAGCGATTCCGGAAAGAAAGCGCGCAAACCCATGCAGCGCCTCAGTTTGGGCACCGAAGGCAAACCGCCGGCTCAGATGCAACCGGCCCTGGATAGGGGCCGTGCCATCGGCGAGGGCGTCAATCTCGCTCGCGAACTTGGCGATCTGCCGCCAAACGTCTGCACGCCGGACTATCTCGCACGTCAGGCAAAGAAGATGACACGGACTAATCGCTTGCGGGTCAACGTGCTTGATGTCGCGCAAATGAAGAAACTCGGCATGGGCTCGATGCTCGCCGTCGGCCAGGGGAGCCGGCAACCGGCAAAGCTGATCTGTATCGAGCATCGTGGCGGTCCGGCAAAACAGAAACCCGTCGTTCTGGTTGGCAAGGGCGTCACTTTCGACACCGGCGGGATCTCGCTGAAACAGTCGTCTGAAATGGACGAAATGAAATACGACATGTCTGGCGCGGGCAGTGTCTTCGGAACGCTTCACGCCGTTTCCGCAATGAAGCTGCCACTCAATGTCATCGGTGTTATTCCAGCAACAGAGAACATGCCGGATGGCCAGGCAACGCGCCCGGGGGACATCGTGACCAGCATGTCCGGACAGACCATCGAAATCATCAATACCGACGCTGAAGGCCGTCTGATTCTGTGCGATGCCCTCACTTATGCCGAGAGATATGAGCCCGCGGCTGTCATTGATATCGCCACGCTTACCGGCGCATGCGTGGTGGCCCTGGGCAAGGTTGCCACCGGACTGTTCAGCCCCGACGACAAACTGGCGAGCGAACTGATCGACGCCGGCACGACTTCATGGGACCGGGCATGGCGTATGCCGGTCTGGGACGATTACCAGGAGCAATTGAGCAGCAACTTTGCCGATGTCGCCAATATCGGCGGCAGACCGGCAGGCAGCGTGACCGCTGCCTGCTTTCTGGCGCGCTTCACCGGGAAGTATCGCTGGGCGCATCTGGACATCGCCGGCACTGCCTGGAAGTCGGGTAAGGAAAAAGGATCGACGGGGCGGCCTGTGCCATTACTTTCGCAGTTCCTGATGACACGCGCCGGGTGGTGAAACAGCAAGCGCAAGTATGCCCAACAGCACTGTGAAACCGGTCGCAGTGGCGGGTACGATATATGGCCTGGTCGCCATCCGCGATGGGGGAAACCGGCAAGCGCAATACGCGGTGCGGCGGATACCAGCGCATGCCACCTGCTACCCCCATTTTGCTGAACATTGCCGCCTGGTTGAGCGCACATGACTGAAGTTCTGTTCTATACCAATGCCAACGACAAACTGCGCACGAGCTGCCAACTGTCGTCCAAGGCAATGGCGCGTAACCGCCGTGTGATGATTTTGACACCCGAGAACGAAGTCACTGACCGCCTTTCCCGCCTGCTGTGGACAACGCCCTCGACAGGTTTCACGCCACATTGCCGGGCCACCGACCGGTTGGCTGCAACAACACCTGTCATTGTCGATCACAGCACCGACCCGGTGGTGCACGAGGACGTACTGATCAATCTTTGCAACGAAACGCCCGCTTTCTTCAGTCGCTTTCACCGGCTAATCGAGATCGTCACGGCAGAAGAAGCTGACCGCAAGCGCGCCCGTGAGCGCTTTCGCTTTTACCGCGACCGGGGGTATGAGATCGTCACCCATGATCTGGCAAAGTCACGATCGTGAGCGCCATGGCAGATAAGGGTGACAGCAATGACCCGCTTCTGAACAAACTCGATAGCCTGATGCAAACCGGGCATGCCCGGAAGGCCCATGACCCGCCACCACGGCTGACCGACGCAGTACCACAGGCGAGTGGCAGTGCCATTCCTACGCTGACTGATGCGGTCGAGGTTCCGCCAGCACCAGTCCCGGAACAGCAAGGCAGCGATCCGGTCGATTCACAACAGTTAATCGCCTCGCGGCTGGTTGCTGTTGTCGACAAGGAGATGGGAAAGCTGTCGAAAGAACTCGCTGCCCACGGGCCCCGACTGGCGGCACTTCACCGGTCACTGCGATTTGCACTGCCCGAACTGGTGCGTTTGCGCTGGGAAGAAACCGCGGATCAAAACACGGAATCCGAAGACGGCGACGATGCAGACTCCGGGCAGTGAGCACCAGCCGCTATAATCAAACGCTTCAGGCCGCGCCGTGTCTGCGCCGCTTTCTCAATACCGCAAGCGGCCTGCACCCATGTAGCAAATACTCGCGTAGCAATTACTCACGTAACAAATACTCACGTAACAAATATGGAACTCGCCAAGAGCTTTGAGCCGAACGCGATCGAGAATCGCTGGTATGAATTCTGGGAATCCCGCGACTATTTCGCCGCCCGGCCCGCACATGCGGACGGACAACAGGGCGATGGAGAACAAGGCAATTATTGCATTCAGCTACCGCCACCGAATGTGACCGGCACGTTACACATGGGGCACGCTTTTCAGCAAACGCTGATGGACGCGCTGGTTCGCTATCACCGGATGCGCGGCCAGGAGACAAACTGGGTCGTCGGCACTGATCACGCCGGCATCGCCACCCAACTGGTTGTCGAGCGCCAACTGGAAGCGGAGGGCAAGACACGGCACGACCTCGGGCGCGAACAATTCGTTGAGCGTGTTTGGCAGTGGAAGCAACATTCCGGCGCCACCATCATGCGTCAGATGCGCCGCCTCGGTGCATCTGCCAACTGGGGTTACGCGGATACCGAGGGCGGCAACGCCGGCTACTTCACCATGGACGAACGTATGTCGCGCGCAGTCGTCGACGTCTTCGTTCAGCTCTACGAAGAGGAGTTGATTTACCGCGGCAAGCGATTGGTGAACTGGGATCCGGTACTCGGTACCGCCGTGTCCGACCTTGAAGTCGATAATGAAGAGGAAAACGGGCGTATCTGGGAAATCCGTTATCCCGATACCGATGGCGGCGCGGGGCTGGTGGTCGCGACAACGCGACCGGAGACCATGCTCGGCGACATCGCCGTCGCCGTCAATCCAACCGATGATCGGTATACCAGTCTGGTCGGCAAACAACTGGTGCTGCCGCTTACCGGTCGCACGATTCCGATCATTGCCGATGAGTATGTCGATGCCGCTTTCGGCACCGGCTGCGTCAAGATCACACCAGCTCATGACTTCAACGACTATCTGGTCGGGAAGCGGCATGGCTTTGAGCCGATCAACGTGCTCACGCTCGATGCGAAGATCAACGACAACGCGCCGCAGGCTTATCGCGGGCTGGATCGATTTGAAGCGCGCAAACGCATCCTCGCCGAACTTCAGCAACAAGGCTTGCTGGTATCGGAGAAGCCACACAAACTCAAGGTGCCGCGCTCGGGGCGCACCGGCGTGATTGTCGAGCCGATGCTCACCGACCAGTGGTTCGTGAAAACAGACGGCCTTGCCACCGCCGCACTGAAAGCGGTTGCTGACGGCGACGTGCAGTTTTATCCGGAACACTGGACCTCGACCTACAACCACTGGCTGGAAAACATTCAGGACTGGTGCATTTCACGGCAGCTATGGTGGGGTCATCAAATTCCGGCCTGGTACGACGACGACGGCAACATCTACGTCGCTTCCAGCGAAGAACAGTCACAAGCGAAAGCAAGACAGAAGGGTTACACCGGGGCCCTGCGGCGCGACGCCGATGTGCTCGATACCTGGTTTTCTTCAGCGCTGGTTCCGTTTACCTCGCTGGGCTGGCCGGAGGACACACCCGACCTGAAGAAATACCTGCCATCGGACGCACTGGTTACCGGCTTCGAC
>DATKYN010000181.1:0-6612 GCA_035528435.1 Burkholderiales bacterium | reverse complement strand
GGCTACCGCTCGGCGATTCTCGGTTTCGCAGATCGCTTTGGGACATTCCCGGGTGACTACGAAGGCGCGTCACTTCACGTCAATTGTTCACCCGTCTGCCTCAATGGCAACGGCAACAAGCGCGTCGAAAGAAAGGCAACTCCGGTCGCTGGCAGCGAAGTGCATGAGGAGTTGTTGGTCTGGAGCCATTTATCCGGTGCCGGGTTTATCAGCGGGCAGTTTGCTCCGGCGGCGGGCGGCACCATTCCCACCCTGAACAACACCCCGGTAAATATCTCCCGGCGCTACTGGCAGTTCGTATTCGACGCGGTTTTTGGTTCACCGCCCGGTACAGCAGCCCGTCACAATCTGAAGATGGGTAACCAGATACCGGTCTCCTATCTTCAGGAGATCGATACGAAAATCGATGACGGCTTGCCGAACACCGGTATTTTCCGTTTCTCGGCATTCGCGCCCGGGGATATTGCGCCCTCCGCAGGGGATGTATCCGCGCCAAACTGTACCAATGGGGGTGGAGAAGGTGCGGTGTGGAACGCAACCAATGGAACCCAGAACTGCGGTGCAGCCAGTCTGTTCTGAGGTGTCGCGTTGGCCGGTTTTCGTGAGAAAAAAAGGGCAGCGTGGCTGCCCTTTACTTTCAGTCTGGCCGTGACCCGCTAGTTACGCGGATCGTCCTCGGGGTTGACAAACCGGATGTCCGAATTCGGGCCCATGCCCATTTCCTGAATAATCACTTCCTGACGGGCCCATGAATAATGCGGAACCTCGGGTTCCGTAATGTAGTAAGCGCCGGGCTCGAACTGATGCATCTTCATTGCGTCGTACTGCTCGCCAACACCTGACCAGTAGATGCCTTTCAATACGGTCACGGTTCTCCTGTCGGAGTGGCGGTGCGGCGGCAGTTTATAGGCCGAGGGCAGCTTCGCCCGGAATACGTATGGTCCGGGCTTGGTCGGATCGCCGTAGAGCAGGACAGTGCGCATGCCCCAGGGGGTGGACATGTTGCGCTCCCATTTCATGCCCCCCTTGTCGTCCGCGACGTACGGGGTTCGCATCAACACTGTCATACCACTGTCCATATCGCTATGCGCCGTGGGAAGTGCAGCCACGCCGAGTGCAAACCCGAGCGTGAGCGCCGGCAGCTTGAGACTCAATCCCATTCCGTTTCTCCTCTGTATTTTCAATGAGTTGTAACAAATATCCGAAACGACGATGGTAACATCAAACGCGCTAGCGCTGCCTGACCCCAGAGAAGGTCATGTGACTGCTTGTGCGCTTGAACTTTCGCTCCGCGTTTTTCGTATTACGGGAGATTTTTTGCATTTAAATGAGTGCATTGTAGTCAATCGGTTTAGGGGCTATGCTAGCGTTTCGAAAAGGTGGGAAAAGTAGTGGGGACCTTTTTCTCGTGGCGCCCATCATCTTGTTGGTGCGCCGTTTGGTAAATCAGAAAAATCCGGAAATTCAAACGGGGGTAGGAATATGATTTCATTGAAAGTTAATGGCGTTAGCCGCCAGTTCAATGGCGACCCGAAGATGCCGCTCTTATGGTATCTGCGGGACGAACTTGGACTGACCGGCAGCAAATTCGGCTGCGGTTCGGGCCTGTGTGGGGCGTGCACGGTGCACATTGACGGCGGAGCGGTCCGCGGTTGCATCACTTCAGTTGAGATGGCGACCAACAAGGAAGTCACAACGATCGAGGGTCTGGATCCAAATGGCAACCATCCGGTCCAGCGTGCCTGGCGAGCGAACAATGTCCCGCAGTGTGGCTACTGCCAGTCGGGGCAGATAATGTCCGCTGCTTCGTTGCTGAACCAGAATGCCGATCCTTCTGACAAGGAGATCATCGACGGTATGGCAGGCAACATCTGCCGTTGCGGGACCTATCAGCGTATTTTTGCGGCGGTTCGAACAGCCGCGAAGGAGGTTTGAGATGGCTGATATTCTCAACGTAAGTAGACGAGGTTTTCTGAAGGGCACTGGTGCGGCAACAGCATTCGTGCTGGGCGCGCATCTGATTCCGCGCGGCTTTGTTTCTGAAGCACACGCCCAAGGCGCGGTAGCGCAACCGAACCTCTTCGTCAAAATAGCTGCCGATGGTAACGTCACCATCACCTGTAGCCGTATCGAAATGGGTCAGGGTGTGCGTAACGGCATTCCGATGATTCTTGCCGACGAACTGGAAGCTGACTGGGATCGTTGTTCGGTCTGGCAGGCGCCTGGTGATGAGACCAAGTACGACCCTGCGGGCAAGGATGGGCAGAACACCGACGGTTCACGCAGTACGCGCCATCACCTCGACGTAATGCGCCAGCTGGGTGCCAGTGCACGCTACACGCTCGAATTGGCAGCGGCCAAGAAGTGGGGCGTCGATATGAAGGACGTCTACGCCAAGAACCACCGCATCTATCACAGTGGAACCGGCAAGTCCCTCGATTACGGTGAACTGGTCGAAGAAGCATCCAAAATCAATCTCCCTGCCGGAGAAGCAGCACCGACCGTTGCATTCAAGGACAAGTCGCAGTGGCGTTACATCGGCAAGGATATGCCGGTTTACGACAACTACGACATGAGCACCGGCGGTGCCAACTACGGTGCTGACATCAGTATCCCCGGGATGAAGATTGCTGTGGTTGCCCGTTCACCGGTGTTCCGTGGCAAGGTCAAGTCTTACGATGCTCGTGAAGCGCTCAAGATTCAGGGTGTTGAGAGAGTGGTTGAAATTCCGGCTCTTGCAGATGACAAGGCGCCTGAGTTTCGCGCGCTGGGTGGTATTGCGGTCATTGGAACCAATACCTGGTCGGTTCTTGAGGGACGCAAGAAACTCAAGATCAACTGGGATCTTGGGCCGAACCGCGTTCACTCGACCAAGACCTATGATGACAAGATTCGCAAGTCGGCCAAGAAGGGCGGCGCTGTTGTACGGAATCGTGGTGACTTCGATGGTGCATTGAAAGGCGCTGCCAAAGTCGTCGAGGCGGATTATTTCGTCCCGTATTTCATCCACACGCCGATGGAACCGCCGGCGGCGATCGTTGACGCCAACGTGCGTCCGGTGAAGGTCTGGGCAGCAACCCAGTCGCCGAACGAGACACGTCAGTACGTCAGTGAGGCGCTCGGGCTCGAGAAGACGGACGTCGAGTGCTGGACCACGCTGCTTGGTGGTGGTTTTGGTCGCAAGTCCAAACCCGACTTCGTATGTGAGGCGGCGATACTGTCGAAGATGGTTGGCTCACCGGTTCGGGTTCAGTGGACGCGCGAGGACGAGATTCAGAACGGTTACTACCACACCGTCAGCGCACATTCGATGAAAGCGGGTCTGGACTCCAAGGGCAAGGTTGTCGCGTGGAAACACTCCGGTGCCTGGCCGTCCATTCTTGGTTTGTGGAACCCGGCGCAAAAGACGGGTTTTGGAATCGAGTACGGTCTGGGTATGGTCGATGTTGGCTACAACAATGTTCCCAATATCCGCATCGAGAACGGCGAGGCCGACGTGCATATCCGCGTTGGTTGGTATCGTTCGGTGAACAACATCCAGCACTCGTATGCGCAGAACTGTTTCGCCTACGAACTGGCTGCCGCCGCCGGGCGCGATCCGCTCGAAATGCTGCTCGAGATGACTGGCGACGCCGACAATATGGATCTGGCGAAAGACGGCGTCAAGGAGTACTGGAACTACGGTGATTCGGTCGAAGACTGGCCGATTATGCCGAACCGGCTCTCCAATGTGCTGCGCACTGTGGCCAAGAAGGCAGGCTACGGCAAGAAGCTGCCCAAGGGGCATGGTCTGGGACTGGCGGTTCATCGCAGCTTCCACAGCTATGTTGCAACGGCAGTGCATGTGGTCGTCCATGACGATGGCTCCTACAGCATCCCGCAGGTTGATACAGCAATTGACTGCGGCCAGTACGTGAACCCGGAAGGTATCCGCAAGCAGATCGAAGGCGCGGCTATCTACGGCAACACGATTGCGCGTTACGGAAAGATCACCACCACGCGTGGTGCAGTTGACCAGAGTAACTTCCATGATTATCCGATCACGCGCATCAGCAATGCACCGCTGAACGTGAACGTGCATATCGTCGAAGACTTTGTCCACCTGCGTCCATGTGGTGTTGGTGAGCCTGGCGTGCCGCCGTATACACCAGCACTGATCAACGCGATTTATGAAGCCACTGGCAAGCGCATTTATGAGCTGCCAATTGGTGACAAGATCAAAGTCTGATCTAAGCCGGTAGTAAGTCAAAGAAGGGTGGCGGGACTTGGTCCTGCCGCCCTTTTTTTTGTTCAATTGTTTGTTTGGTCGCACTTTCGACGATCAGGCCTGGCGTGTGTCGACGGGAGTCGGGTTGGACCTGAATCGGATACGCTCACCTCGTAGCGACCGTAATTACCCCGGCTGGGCATAGTGCCCGATGATTCCCCGCAAAGCTTCGTCCCCCAGTTGTGCCCGCAGCCTGAATTGATGGGCCAATGCAAGTGGATCGATGCTTCCGGCGACTCCCTGTCAATCCGTCAGTCATCTGCAAGTCTTGTTGAACTAGGATGTTTGCGGGGTCCTGACGCTGCTGTTGTGGGTTGTGGGCTAATGGCTATGGAAATTTAGCAAGAAAACGCTTATTCGGGAGGGGCATGCGCGACCAAAATCTTTTGAATGCCAGAATTTGCCTGCCGATGCGTGTACACATCGCTGCGGCGGGGTAGATGAACCAATGAACCGGCGACAGGGATTGAAAGTACCTGGGTGCGACGTTCTGTGGCCCGTGATTGCTCCGGCGCAGCAGGCCGGGCACATGCCGGTGGTAGGGCTGCTGATTACCCATCGGCCGGTTGACGATGGCGTTGTCGACTCGCTCCTGGCGGGGCCGCAGGACTTTCGATTCGAGGACGGAAAGAATTACAGGCTCGAGGTGCGCTCAGCCCTTGGACGACTCGAACGACTGCCGGTGCAAATCGAAGACTTGATCCATCTTGGGGTGGATCTTCTCTTGGTCGTGAACGAATACGCGCTACGCGCGGCGCATCGGGTGACACGTCCCATTCTCATTGACGATCCTGTGCTGGCGCACAGCGTTCGCTTGTTGGCGTATGGCGCCGAGAGCATCCGTAACTGGGCGCGCGGGGCGTATTTTATCGGTCGGCCTCTCAATGGCATGGACGCGGCGCGCCTGCCAATGGAACGTTTTTCGAGGTTAAAGTTGACGGTAAATTTCGAGACCGCGAAAATGCTCGCCGTCACCATTCCGCAAACCGTCCAGCTTCGCGCAGACGAGGTGATTCAATGATGATGACACGATCCGTACACTTCAAGAATACGCGGAAGGAGTTCGAGAAGGGTGTCTTATACAAGCTGGTTCTGACGGCTTGCTTGCTCGTCACTCTGGTCTGGGTAACGCAGGCCTGGGCGCAGACAGACACGCGGCGCGTCGGAGTGCTGTCTTTCGCCACAGTCGCCGATGACCCGAATGTGCAGGTCGTGCTCAACCTGTTTCGCCAACAGCTCGCGAGTCGTGGCTGGATAGAGGGCGACAATATTGCATTTGAATATGCGAGCGCAAGGGGTGACCCTTTCCGGTTTGCCGAAGCGGCGCTGCAACTCAGCAGGCGTAAAGTAGACGTCATTTTTGCCACCAGTGCTCCAGCTCTGCGTGCGGCCTACGCGGCAACGCATTCGATTCCGATTGTTGCAGGTGATTTCACCACCGACCCGGTAGCCGAAGGCTATATTCAGAGCTCTGCCAGACCGGGGGGTAATGTGACCGGTATTTTCCTGGATGCGCCCGAATTCGCCGGAAAGTGGTTCGAGCTGCTAAGAGCGATGATTCCCGACTTGTCGCTTGTGGCAGTGATGTGGGACCCGGGAGCCGGTGCCACGCATTTGCAAGCTGTGCGCAACGTGGCCGAAGTGCTTGCTTTACAGCTTCAGGTGATCGAAGTGCGCAAGGCGGAAGAAGTTCCTGCAGCCTTTGCTGCATTGAACGACAATACCCAGGCAATCATTTTTCTGCCGTCACCAATGATCTATAACCAGAGCGCACGACTTGCCAGTTTGGCGTTGCAACACCGGTTGCCCGCGACCTCCATGGCTCGCGAATTCGCCCTTGCCGGAGGCACGCTTGCGTATGGGCCGGAGCGAGCATCGACGTGGGAGCGCAGCGCAGTTTTCGTCGACAGGATTCTCACGGGCCATGACCCGGCGGAATTGCCGGTGGAACGGCCCGCAAGGATTCAGCTCGTGGTGAATCTTCGTACGGCCAGGGTTCTTGGCGTCACCGTGCCCGAAGCGATTCTGCTCAGGGCCGATGAGGTCGTAAGGTGATGGGGGAGTCAATCGCCTTGACCAGTAGCCGTTGCGACGAAAGATCGGTAGTGCGCCAGCTTTCTGGGATCTTTATTTGCGCGTGTGCAACGCTGATTGGACTGTTCAGCATGGCCGAAGCCCGTGGGCAGGACAGGCTTCCTGTTGTTGGCATCCTCTCCTTCTTCGGGAGCGATCATGACACGACGTGGGATCGTCTCGGTATGCAACCGTTTCGTCGCAGCCTCGCCAACGATGGATGGGTCGAGGGGAAAAACGTCATGTTCGAGTATGCAAACGCAAACGGTGAC
>DATKYN010000180.1:0-13833 GCA_035528435.1 Burkholderiales bacterium | reverse complement strand
ACGTACTGAGATAATCGCAAAAGCAGGCTCCCCCGTGCGCCCTCCCCTTAGAGCGCGTCGAGGGGGCGCGACTGCATAGGGCGGAGCAGTGCCTGCAGACGCAGTCTGTAGGTGCGACCCCGGCGCAGGCGACATGCGTCGGGAATATCTGCAGTCTCAACGAACGTCTGCGCCGTCGCATCCCCATGGCTGGGGCCCCTGCTTCTGACTCCGACGTTCACACCGCGGCCGCCGCGATTGAGCACATGGGTGTAGATCATGGTTGTGCTCCCGATCGCAGCGGGAACCGAGCTTAATTACTACTCACCGGTCTGGATCCTGGGCGGCCTGCCCGCGCTCGCGATACTTCTCTCGGCGCTGCTCGTCAAACTACCGCCCTCCAGGAAAGCTGAAGTACCGCCACTTAAGGAAGTTGCCCGAAAGCCAAGGATCAGCCTGCGCGCGCGCCACGACATCGCCTATATCTCGTTCATGGTCCTGGGCCTGATCTCATTATGGACGGCATACTTCGTTCATTCGGAGATCCAGGCTGCTGGAGGTAGCACGGGCGGCGTCGATGGCGTGCTCGGGTTCCTGGTCATCATCCCGTTTGGTATTCCGATGTTATTGGCTCTGATACTCGGTCCCGGTCTTTCAGTGTTTCTACGGCGTGACTATCGCCTGTTGGCATTGACGGTGCTCTCAATCGCGTTGGTGATAGCCTTGGGCAACCTTGGGTACAAGATCTGGCCTGTGCTTCTGCCCCCCTATGCCGCAGTGTGCATGACAATTGGGCTCGTATGGTTCATAAAGTATCGAAGGCACTTCGGATGAGTTACCGGTTGGATGAGAGCGAAGAAGTTGTCTTGGCTGGAAGAAATGGTGGAAGAAATGCGGTCGGAGTCGAATTTCCCCACAAGTGATACCCGCCATAGCCCAGATCGCTCAGAGTTGCCGCCGCCCTCGTCAGGCCTCCGGTGTATGAAATCCAATCTTTCCAAAAAGTGAAAGCCTGATGACACCGCTTAAGCCAAACGCCAGAGCGCACTGAGAACATTACAAAATGATCGGCGCATCCCTTCTTGAATCAGTCCGCAGCGGTGAACTCGCTCGCTCGTGGCGGACGAACGCGATCGCTGGAATTGTAGTCGGGATTGTTGCCTTGCCGCTTTCCATGGGTCTATCCATTGCCGTTGGATTACCACCTCAGCATGGACTCTACACAGCGATAGTGGGAGGCATTGTGATCGCGCTGTTGGGCGGTTCGCCTGTCAACATCTCAGGTCCTACTGCAGCCTTTGTGGTTATCCTTGCGCCAATCGTCAACCAATACGGGTATGGTGGCCTATTGGTGAGCGGCCTGCTTTCTGGTGTCATCCTCGTCGGAATGGGTGCATTAAAACTGGGGCGGTTCATCCAGACGGTGCCCTACCCTGTTGTCATCGGGTTTACCGCAGGCATTGGTACTGTAATAGCGTCGCTTCAACTCAAGGACTTGCTTGGACTTATTCCGGCGGAGGCCAGTTCGCACTTCTTTGACCGTGTCGCCAGCTACGTCACGGCTTTCCATACACTCCGGTGGCAAGAAGCTGCCGTGGGCATCTCAACGCTGGCCATCATTTTTCTCTGGAAGAAAGTGCCCATCCGCATTCCGGGGTATTTCGTTGCCTTGCTGTGGGGAACGGCACTCGCGGCCATATTCAATCAGGTTCCCACGCTCCCTGATGTCGAAACAATTGCCAGCCGATTCAGCTACTCCATCGGCGACACCATTGGGCGGGGCATCCCGCCGATTGCGCCGTCTTTCAATTGGCCCTGGACGTTAGTACAAGAGGGTGGAACTTCAGTCGGAATTTCTTTTAGCCTGGTGCAAACGTTTTTCAGCGCTGCATTCACGATCGCCGTTCTGGGCGCGCTGGAGTCATTGCTTTGCGCAGTAGTCGCTGACGGAATGACCGGAAAACAGCACAACCCGGACAGTGAGCTAATCGGACAAGGTGTCGGGAATATTGTTGTCCCGTTCTTTGGCGGTATCCCTGCAACTGCGGCTATAGCCAGAACCGCGTTGAACGTTAGAAGTGGTGGCAGCACGCCGGTCGCTGCGGTCGTTCACTCCTTGTTCCTGCTGGCCTCAATCCTTACGCTGGCACCGTGGTTATCGCACGTTCCAATGGCTGTGATGGCGGCGATTCTCGTAGCAGTCGCCTGGAACATGAGTGAAGTTCACCATGTGTTCCACCTTTTCAGGACCGCTCCCCGCGCTGACGTTTCCGTTTTTCTGGTCTGTTATGGACTTACCGTCGCAGTGGATATGCAGGTAGCCGTCGCCGCGGGCATGCTTATGGCGGCGGCGCTCTTCATACGCCGCATGAGCGAGTTGACAAGTAGCACTGTACTTTCCGACCACCAGGCGCATCCACATCTTTCCGGAAAGGATGGTGTTGTCATATTTGACGTCGATGGTCCGTTGTTTTTTGGCGCTGCCCACAAGGCGTTAAAGATTATTACTTCGGTTGACCCCGGCGTTCGATGTGTTGTGCTCGACGTTTCAGGCGTACCTGTTATTGATACAACCGGCATGGTGAACCTTCGATCCCTGGGTGATTCTTTGCAGCGACGCGGAATCCGACTCTGGTTGCTCAAACCACAGGACAGAATCAAGGCCAAACTAGAGCGATTTGGCCTGGGCAAGGGGGCGAGCAGTATATTGATAACCGACGACGCTTCAGTCATCGAATAATTCAGGCCTTTGATTTGGCCTTTTATCGGCGATGTCCGGGAGTTTACTAAGAATGATGGTGCTTCAAAAAAACTATCTGGATTTGGCAAAAACCAGATACAAGTATTGCTCTAACCAGAATAAACTGATTACTTTATGTGCATGAAACTGGCGGTGCTTCGATATGCGACGTCGCTCTGACGATTACAACGCCGGAAAAAGTGCTGCGCTGGGGCTTGCCAGTTGCCGCTGAGGCGAGGCGTTCGGCAGCCCTTGGCCGAAGGCACTCCGGCCATGAGCAAGACTGGCTACATCGCATTGGCGGTTCTCGGACTGTTGTCTTGTGTGTCCATGCAGGACCTCTCTGCGTCACCGGCTTTGGTTCTGGCTGCGCCCGCGGAATCTGAGCAAACTTTGCCAGCCGTTGATATCAGCAACTTGTTCCAGCACTGGGTTCACTCCAGCGAGGAGGAACGACCGGGTAGCAAGCATCGGGTGTTTCGCCTCGCCGGGTCGTGGCAGTTCCCGCCGAGCCGGTTCCGAATGGCCTACAAATTCGCTCGCAATGGCGCCTGCGAATTCTACTTCCTGTCTCCTGACGACGCCCATCACTTCAAGCCGTGCAGGTGGACAATCAGCGGACATGAGAACGTAATTCTTCGGATCAGCGCGGAGGGGGATACAACCTCCTACGAAATTTCAGTGCTCTCTGCAGCGCTGTTGCAGCTCACCCCTATGGAGCCGCAGTGACCTCCGCGAACAACGGCTAGACCCTGTGTTCCGGCAAAGAGCCCGCGACGGTTGCCAGGCTTTAACGGCAGGCCACAACAAGCGTACCACTCGCTCTTTAGACCCTCGGATTTCTCGTGCTGTCCGGGTCATTTGTTTACTACGCTGGCAATACCCTTCCCTATCCAGCCCCCGCCGCAGAACTGCTTGCCTGCCAGGCTGCAGAGGCTGGAAAATGGAGGCCTCTGTTTTCGCCCAGGGCGCTCTGCACTTCAGCCCAGGCGCGTGGCTTTGTCGACGATTGCGGGTTAAACGCGTTGCGCACAATTAGAATCCATACATTATTCATAGTGAATACAATTCGGGATCATGGTCGCCCGTTTCGCTCAATCTTTAGCCATGCTTGCGGCGAGATGCGATGATGCGAGGACGGATTGCGGATTGGAAAGAGGACCGGGGGTTTGGCTTCATCGAGCCCGAGTCCGGTGGTGACCGGGTCTTTGTTCATATCAGCAGTTTGGCCCGCGGCGCCCCTCGGCCATCAGTCGGTGACGTGATCTCTTATAAGATGGCCACGGGGCCTGATGGGAAGATCCGTGCCGTCGGCGTGAGGCCTGCGGGTCTCGCCGCCGTCTCCAGCCTGTTGCTGTCAAAGCGGGTTTTGCTTTCGGTCGTTGCGCTTCTCGTCTTTCCGGTGTTGTGGTGGTTCGTGAAACTGGGCAGGTGCCCGCTGGTAGTGTTTTGGGCTTTCGCGGGATTGAGCTCTGTGACGTTCATCCTTTATGGCCTTGATAAGTGGGCCGCAAAGCGCGAGGCACAGCGAACGCCTGAAAACACGCTGCAGTTCTGTGCATTGTTGGGTGGTTGGCCCGGCGCATTGCTGGCACAGCAGGTGTTCCGGCACAAGTCACGAAAGCGCTCGTTTCAACTAAGCTTCTGGTTCGCTGTTGTGCTGAATTGCGGTGCGCTCTGGTTATTCAGTTCACCCACAGGCGCTACGTTTTTTCGGCCGGTTTTTTAGACGCAGCGTAAGCCTCCAAAATGAAACAACAAAAGAAGCTCATGAACTCGAAGTGGATCATAAGGGCTGAAACTGATGCCGATGTCACGGCAATAACCGAGGTGACAGTCGCTGCATTCAAGTCCCTTGAGATTAGCGGCCATACAGAGCAATTTATTGTAGAAACGCTACGTGCCACGAACGCTCTATCGGTATCCCTGGTGGCAGAAATAGACGGCCGTGTTCTCGGACACATAGCCTTCTCGCCCCTGACCATTTCGGATGGCACACAAAACTGGTTCGGCCTGGGACCTGTTTCGGTATTGCCGGAATTGCAGAGGCAAGGAATTGGAAAAGCCCTGATTCAGGAAGGATTGTCACGGCTTAAAGAGATGAATGCGAGCGGATGCTGCCTCGTGGGACATCCGGATTACTACAGAAAGTTCGGATTCAGGAATGTGTCGAATCTGGTCTGCGAGGGAGTTCCTCAGGAAGTATTTTTCGCTCTATCCTTTGACGGGCGCATTCCACACGGGATAGTGACGTTCCACGAGGCATTCAAGGCAGATGGCTAACACTGCATGTTCAACAGACACATTTCCGCTACATGCTTTTGTGAATGCCACAACCCTCCCTTTACTTCACTGAACCAGTGATGTGCCGCGTCAGGAAGCGCGGCAGGTCGGGTTGAATATGCGATTTATTGTCCCAAAGCGGATGCAATCCCGGAACGAAGAATTGTTGAATGGCATTAGCCATTCTGTGGGCTTGATTGCAGCAATCCTGGCAACGCCTTTTCTGATCGTCAAAGCAGTACGGGACGGCGATGCGGCGTTCGTCGTTGGAACAAGTGTTTTTTGTGCAACGATCGTACTGCTTTATCTTGCATCCACCATCTATCATCTGCTGCCGCACGGCAAAGCCAAGCGCGTGTTCCACGTTTTTGATCATATCGCCATATTTGTGCTGATCGCAGGCACCTACACACCATTCTCACTTGGAGTACTCAAAGGCGCATTGGGTTGGTCTCTTTTCGGAATAACCTGGGGCATTGTCGCAATTGGAATGGTGCTCAAATCTGTGCCAGGTGCGCGACACCCCATATTGTCTACTGCGCTTTATCTGATAATGGGGTGGATTATTATTTTTGCCATCAAACCTCTCGTCACCCTTGTACCAACAGCGGGCATATTGTGGCTTGTCGCAGGAGGAGTTTCCTATACAGCCGGCGTTGTGTTCTATGCCCTGGATTCACGGTTACGATATAGCCATTTCATATGGCATCTGTTCGTGATGGCTGGTACTGCATGCCACTATATTGCGGTTTACCGGTATGCGACCTGACAACCGGAGAGAGTGCTCCCATTGGTCTCAGCACGCTCGCACCTCGCGCCGCTCATCCAATGCATTGGAAATCGCGCAATCAAGGCATAATGCCCTCCCCTCTAACTGCTTTAACTTTTGCGTTAATCGGCAAACGGTGGCAATCCCGCTGACAAGGCGCCTTTCGTTACGCATTCCCATTTCACCCACCAGTCGCAAAAGGGAGCCATGATGGACCTTGGAGCATTTTCGATCAGCCTGATCGTCCAGGGAATCGGATCATCGCGCAGTTCTACCAAAAGCGGGGGTTCAGTCCATTCGGTCGCGATAAGGAGCTGAACCGGCTCATCATGCAGAACGCCTCATCTCTCATCGGAATTTTCCAGGGTAAGTTCGAGAGCAAGCGGTGTACGAAACGCTACTACCCGGAACGCTTGTAGCCAGAAAACGCTCTGACGAATTGAATCGCCTCAGTCACGGTGCACGTCAACTTGATGTGCGAGATGCTTTCTAACTCCGAAGCAACGTCGATCATTCGTTCATGAAGACACACGCATATCTCTAATTCAACAAAGGAAACGACATGAGTAAATTGGTACTGGGAGTCATTGGGACTTCAAGAAAAACAGATGAGCGACGGGTTCCCATCCACCCGGAGCATTTTCCGCGCATTCCCGAAGCGATTCGCCGACAGCTGGTATTTGAGGAAGGTTATGGAAAACCATTCGGCATGTCAGACGCTGACATTGCCGCTGAGACGGGTGGCGTTGCCACACGCCACGAACTGCTGGCAGACGTTGGCACGGTTATCATTGCCAAGCCGTTACTGGCTGACCTGCAGGAACTTCGCGAAGGTGGAACCCTGTGGGGCTATGTGCATTGCGTACAACAACGGGACATTACCCAGGCGGCACTCGATCGCAAGCTAACGCTCATTGCCTTTGAGTCGATGTTTGTCTGGACGCCTGGCGGCCAGATGGGCCGGCACACTTTCTACAAGAACAACGAGATGGCTGGCTATTGCGCGGTCATACATGCCTTGCAACTTAAAGGCATAGATGGGCACTACGGCAACCAGCGTAAAGCGATTATTTTCGGGTTTGGTGCAGTCAGCCGTGGGGCCATATATGCCCTCAAGGCACATGGTTTCAGGGATGTCACAATCTGCATACAACGCCCCGACCACGAAGTACGGGAAGAAGTGCTTGATTGTCACTATGTCCGGATTCGGGCGGGCGGTAAAGGCGAGGCACGTATGGTGGTCGTGGAGCACGATGGAACCACGCGCCCATTGACCGATCTGATCAATGAATCAGAGATCATCATTAACGGAAACTTTCAAGATACGGCAAACCCAACCGACTTTGTAATTGAAGCGGAAGACTCATGTCTCAGGCCCAACAGTCTGATTATTGATGTTAGTTGCGATGAGGGAATGGGTTTCTTTTTTGCCAAACCAACCACATTCCGGAATCCCATGTTCAAGCACGGAACCGTCGATTACTACGCCGTGGACCATACTCCGAGCTACCTCTGGGAAAGTGCGACACGCTCAATCTCCGCCGCTCTTATTGTTTACTTGCCGAACGTAGCGACTGGCCGTGATGGCTGGCAAAAAAATGAAACCATTCGAAAAGCGATAAATATTGATGGCGGTGTCATTCAGGATCCCGCTATTCTGTCGTTTCAAAAGCGCGAACCGCACTACCCACACGCCCCCATCAAACCGGTTGGAAATGCTGTCCTGAATTAATCTGGATTCGGTTGATGCCTGACGCTTGCTTCTGGCCGGCGCACCTTCGACGCGCAGTTCCGGCAGGCGTCAGTCCAGCCCCCTCTGAAAAAACTGCCGCCATTTTCCTGGCAGGGGGTATTACCAACTCTGAAGCGGCATTGCGACGCACCGGGGCCGCGACAACCATGGCCTGCTCGTCCGCTTCTCTGCAAAACAGGACATACGAATAATCACGATCCCGTCCGCCTGGCCACCCACGTTATCCACCTCCACATGAACGAGGCAGCGAACCAAGGTAGCCAGAGCAAACACAGACAGACTCCGATCTTCTCTGCATTGAACTGTCGCCATAAGCCGGTCGAGGGAGAGAATGATGACAAGAAGCCGCACGGCCATGCCGCCGCGCATGGCCATTTGTGTAGTGGCCGTCGTGGCGCAGTTGTCTGGATTCGAACAGGGCGACATGCCAATTCGCGTCGGGTTGTCGATTGCACAGATGGGCCGCCTCAGCGGTGATCGCGGCCGTTATCTCGGCAGCCACATGGAAGCGCAGCTTGAGAACAATGAACAAATGAACAGTGGGAGGCGGCCAAAACGGCACGGGTGCCGATGCAGGTGATGACAGAAACGGCTGCGCCATTTGACTATCGTTCACGTTGATTCCGGACCGGGTCAATCATGAATCCTGACTGGCCCCGTCCGGGCGCAACCATCGCGTTACCGGGGCCCTTGCCACTTGACGACAGACCACCACTGGAGGACGCTTTGGGTTCTCCAGCGAACCCCGGCTTTCTGGCACCCTTTCGGGGTGGTGTTGAAATCAGCGGGCGGTATAACTCATGCAGCGCTACAAGATCGTTCATCGCACCTACTACAATTTCACCGAACCCGTGTGGCTGAATCCGCATGCACTTCTCCTGCGCCCGAAGGAAGGCCATGAGCTGCGCATCGAATCGTCTACCCTTGACATCAGGCCTGCAGCCACACTGCGCTGGCACCGGGATGTCGAGGACAACTCTGTCGCAATCGCCACTTTCGATTCACATACGAAACAGCTTGCGATCGAGAGTGAGGTCATTATTCAGCAATTCAACGAAACCCCGCTTGATTTCGTGGTAGCCGATCACGCCACGCATTACCCTTTTACCTACAAGCCGGAAGATCGCGATGTGCTCTCGCCCTATCTCAACGTCGTCGAGCACGCCGGTAGTAAGGTGCTGTCTGACTGGGTCCAGCAATTGTGGTCCTCCGGGCAACGAGTTCAGACCTACGCCCTGTTACAGCGCCTTGCGGAACACATCAAACAAACCCTGGCGTATCAGCTGCGCGAGGAGCCCGGTGTACAAACCCCTGCCGATACCTTGTCTCGCGCCAGCGGATCTTGCCGCGACTACGCGTACCTGTTCATGGAAGGAGCGCGTCACCTGGGACTCGCCGCGCGCTTTGTCAGCGGCTATCTGCACGCGGCTCCATCGGACACCAATTACGGTGCAACCCACGCGTGGGCCGAAGTTTTTCTGCCAGGGGCGGGCTGGACCGGGTTCGACCCGACGATCGGAGTGGTGGTTGGCGCCGACCATATCGCCGTCGCAGTCGCAAAGCTGCCAGAATCCGTGCCGCCGGTAGCCGGCACTTTCCTTGGGCCGCCGGGCGCCAAGCTTGACGTGGGCGTATGGGTCAGTGAACTGTAAGCAGGAATAGCTCCGCCAAGCATCAGCCGTTTTCGGCCGAAGCAATCACGCTTACTATTGCATTCTCGGGGTCAGATTTGACACGATGATCCGGATTACACAGTCGTGGCCGCCCGGCCATGGCTTGCGAAACAGACTGAGGACCATAGCGTGAATGCGAAACTGTTGCTTGTACTGATACTGCTTGGCGTGGCGATCCTGTTCATCGTCCAGAACGTCGCTGTGGTGGAAATCCAGTTTCTGTTCTGGTCGATGCAGTTGTCCCGTTCATTGCTGATGTTTCTGGTTCTCGCCGTGGGAATCCTTATCGGCTGGTTTCTGCATGCCTTTCTGAAGCATCGCCACAAACGGTAGCGCCGAGGTCGGCCCGCGCTTTCAATGCGAAGGCGGATAGCAGCATCGCCATCAAGAGCAAGCTGCGCGCGAAGAGCCACCCTTGTATTCGGGATTCGGGCATCACAGAGCGCCCGGTGCGGGAGACTCGCGTTTGATTCGCGATCAAATCCGGATTCCGCTTGCCCGTCGTCTCTGGCAACATCGTATCCAACCGAAACAATTCGGCCTGTTTCATATAACGGTGCGGCTTCTGTACCAAGGTTGCGAGCGAAACGAAGGCACAGACAGAAATTGGCGCAATACAGGAACGACATGGTAACCAGCGAATTACACGTCATATTTGGAACCGGCCCGGTCGGTTGCTGGACTGCGCGCGCACTCCATGATCGCGGGCTTCGCATTTGCGCTTTCAATCGTAGCGGCCGACGCCCTGCCTTAATGCCCGACGATGTCCAGATCGGTGCAGCCGATCTGTTGGACCCGGCACAGGCAAAGGCGGCAGCCGAAGGCGCGGCCGTCGTCTATCAGGCACTCAATCCTCCTTACCACCAGTGGACTGACCAGTTTCCTGCACTGCAGGCAGCCGCCCTCACTGCAGCGGCAGCGAATGGTGCACGCTACGTCTCGATCGAAAACCTGTACATGTACGACGGGTCGGAAATCATAAACGAGGATTCGCCATTCAATCCGAGGTCACGCAAGGGCACGCTGCGCGCGGAGATGGCCGAACAGATGATGCAAGCGCATCGGCGTGGCGAGGTTCGCGCCACGGCACTGCGCTCAAGCGATTACTACGGACCCGGTGTGACCTTGTCAGCAATGGGTCAAATGGTGTTCGGCAATCTGGCCGCCGGCAAGAAGGCGCAACTGATCGGCTCCGCAACACAACCGCACTCGTTTGCATACATCGAGGATGTCGGCCTTGCGGCAGCCACACTCGGCACGCACGAGAACGTCACCGGCAAGATCTGGATTGCACCGCACGCGCCGGCCAGAACGCAAGGCGAAATGGTCGAAGCCGCAGGCCGGATACCTGGCATTACACCGCGGTTTTCCGTTATTTCTCCATTGATGATGCGGCTCGCGGGCTTGTTCATCCCGCAGGCGCGCGCATCGGTCGAAATGATGTACCAGTTCACTCAGCCCTTTGTGGTTGACTCCAGCCGGATCGAACGCGAACCCGGAGTGCACCCGACTCCTATCGATACGGGGATCGAACGCACGCTCCGCTGGTATCAGCAGGCAGCGGATGAATGAATTGACACCCGACTGGGACAATTGCATGCAACCCATGGTGATCGGGCCAATGCATCCCGCCGCTTACCCCACCATAGAGCAAATATCATGAAGCCGCGTATCAGTATGATTACCCTTGGCGTTCGCGATCTTGCGAAGGCCGTGCAATTCTACGAACACGGACTGGGTTTTCCCTGCATGGACTCGGCCCCGACGGTGGCATTTTTTAACCTCGATGGAAGCTGGCTTGGTCTGTACGGACGAGAGGCCCTGGCCGAGGACGCCACAGTGCCTGCCGAGGGCAGCGGCTTCGAGTCCTTCGCGCTGTCGCATAACGTGAGCTCCGAAGACGATGTCGATGCCGTCATGAAGCAGGCAGTCGATGCCGGGGCAACAATGGTGAAACAACCCCAAAAAGTATTCTGGGGTGGATACAGTGGTTACTTTCGCGACCCGGACGGTCATCTGTGGGAAGTGGCCCATAACCCGCACTTCTGGGTCGGTCCGCGCGACGAGAAGGAATAATTCAATCCTGCGACGGATGCGGCAACAAAACGCCTCTGCGCCCGGGTACTATCCGTGTGAAAACAATATTCCCGTTTCGGAAAAGGACTTGATGCGTGTCTGAAATACTGATTGGCAAAGGCGAACGACCGGTTAATCTCATTGCTGCATACGGCAATCGTCACGGCCTGATCGCGGGTGCGACCGGCACTGGCAAGACGATATCCCTGATGGTACTGGCAGAAGGATTCTCGCGATTGGGTGTTCCGGTATTCATGGCCGACGTGAAAGGCGACGTCTCCGGTCTGGCGATGCCTGGCACGATGAATGACAAGATCCGTGAGCGCGTTCAGCAAATCGGGATCGATGGCTATACCAACGAAGCCTGTCCGGTTCTGTTCTGGGATCTGTATGGAAAATCCGGACACCCGGTGCGTACCACCATCACCGAAATGGGTCCTACCCTGCTCGCGCGCATTCTCGAGCTGAACGATACACAGGAGGGCATTCTCCAGATCGCGTTCAAGTTGGCCGACGATCAGGGCCTGCTACTACTTGACCTCGATGATCTGCGCGCACTGCTCGGCTTTGTTGCTGAAAATCGCAAGAAAATCTCCAGTGACTACGGGCTGGTCAGCGCCCAATCTATAGGTGCCATCCAGCGCGCCCTGCTAGTGCTCGAGCGTGAAGGCGCTGATACATTTTTTGGTGAACCGGCGCTGGAACTCGGCGACCTGATGCGAACTGATCTGAGCGGTCGTGGCATTGTCAGCATTCTCGCGGCCGATCAACTCGTAATGAAACCGAGACTGTATTCGAGTTTTCTGCTGTGGCTGCTCTCAGAACTGTTTGAAAATCTTCCCGAAGTCGGCGATCTCGAGAAACCGAAAATGGTCTTCTTTTTCGACGAAGCGCACCTGCTCTTCGACGACGCGCCGCCGACGCTGCGCCAACGTGTCGAGCAAGTGGTGCGCATCATTCGCTCGAAAGGTATCGGCGTGTACTTCTGCTCGCAGTATCCGGATGACATCCCGAATGAAATTCTCGGCCAGCTCGGCAACCGCGTGCAGCATGCTTTGCGCGCGTATACGCCACGAGATCAGAAGGCAGTGAAGGCCGCAGCGCAGACGTTCGTCGCTAATCCGAAGTTCAACGTTGAAAACGCGATATCGCAACTGGGGGTCGGCGAAGCGCTGGTTTCAACGCTCCAGCAAAAAGGCATTCCGATGCCGGTGGAACGTACCCTGATCAGCCCGCCGCGCTGCCGGATGGGACCTGTCACTGCCGAAGAACGCACCGCGGTACGCGCGCGCAGCCCGGTTGGCAGCAAGTACGATGCAGCCATAAATCGCGAATCGGCGTTCGAGATTCTCGGCAAACGGACACTGGAAAAAGAGGCCAAGCTGGATGCAAAGCAAACGGACACGGCGCAGCCATCGGAAAGCGGCAACCTGCTCAAAGACTGGTTATTGGGAACCAGCCGACGCCAGGGCATGGTGGAAACAATGGCAAAACAGGCTGCGCGCACCATGGGCAACTTGCTCGGACGCCAGATATTGCGTGGCTTGCTCGGCGGCATCATGGGCGGATCACGCAAACGTTGAATCCCACCGGTGGTGATCAGTACTGACACGCGGCTCTAGATCGTCAACGCCCTGCACTGACGCGGGCCACGCACTTTCCATGGAGATGCGACGAATCCGTTCCTCAAGCGGCACCTGTCCAATACTGGCACCGACTATAACGCCCATGCCGCCGGACACGCGCAGTTGGGGACCACTGAAACCGGCTGCAATTGATGCCACCAGCAACAGCACCGGAAGCAGCCCGATTGCAACGCCGGCCTTTCTTCGAGCGATATTCTTGCGGGACAAGGCGAGCCCTCTCTCTGACCATGGAGAAGACCATTCCCCCATCCGCGCCGTCGCGATCCTGCTTCGCACCCGATGCCATCGGCCGTGGCGCGATGACGCCGATTCACACCACGCAGCATACTGCCACCATGCCGGCTGTCACAGCACCGATGGTTACCGTGCTGAGCGGTACCGAACTGAGTACACGGCGCCGATCGAAGCTACGCCAATGTGCAACTTGCCTGTAGTTAGCGAGCCAACAACAAGCGATACTGGTTAGTACGGCATTACCTGTCGTTTACTGATACGCCTTTTTTGGGCAACGGCAAGCAAGGCCGAGGCGAGCACTGGCTGGCCACTTGATCGGCAAGCGGCAAATGCGCCGCCTTTACACCGCACCTACCATCGACAGGAGACTGCAATGCAAATTACCCGGGCCATTATTGCGCTGATCTTAATGGCATCGGCATCGGTTGGCGTCGCTGCCGACGGATTGATCGCCGTAAAGAGTCAATACAGCGCTGAAGAAACAATTGACCGGCTGGAGCAACAGGTCAGACAACGCGGACTCACTGTCTTCGCACGCATCGACCATGCCGCCGGCGCGGCCAAGGTTGGCGAGACGCTACGTCCGACCATGCTCCTCGTGTTTGGCAATCCGAAAGGTGGGACGCCCTTCATGAAGTGCGAACAGACTGTCGGGATCGATTTGCCGCTCAGGGCTCTGG
>DATKYN010000179.1:0-9897 GCA_035528435.1 Burkholderiales bacterium | reverse complement strand
TCATGCGGTTGCCAACAAAGCCGTCGCACACGCCGACACAAACCGGCACCTTGCCGATGGTCTTGCCGAGCTTCATGCTGGTCGCGAGTACGTTTTTGGCAGTCTTCGCGCCGCGCACCACTTCCAGCAGGCGCATTACATTGGCCGGGCTGAAAAAGTGCAGACCGATCACCGACTCGGGCCGCGAAGTCGACGCGGCAATTTCGTTTACGTCGAGCGTCGAGGTATTAGTCGCGAGAATGGCACCGGGTTTGGCAATGGCGTCAATTTTCGCGAACACCTCTTTCTTGACGTCCATCTCCTCGAACACCGCCTCGACCACGATGTCGGCTTTGGAGATCGACTTGAAGTCGATCGACGGCGTGATCAGCGCCATGCGCTTGTCCATGTCTTCCTGCGACAGGCGCCCCTTCGATACCGTCGCCGCGTAGTTCTTGCTGATGATTTCCAACCCCCGGTCAAGCGCCTCCTGCGATGCCTCAACCATGGTCACGGGTATGCCTGCATTGGCGAAATTCATGGTGATACCACCGCCCATGGTGCCGGCACCGATCACCGCCGCTTTTTCGATCGGGATCAGTTGCGTGTCGGCCGGCACGTCGGAAATCTTCGCGGCCTGCCGCTCGGAAAAGAACAGATGACGTAAGGCTTTCGATTCGTTCGACTTGACGAGTTTGCCGAACTCGGTCCGCTCGACTGCAAGCGCCTTGTCGAACGGCAGCGTGAGCGCCGCCTTGACGCACTCGACAATGGCAAGCGGCGCAGGGTAGCCGCGCCATGCCTTGCCGATGCGCTGGCGCGCGGCTTCAATGAACTCGTTCGGATCCTGCTCCACTGCCGCCGTCAACTGGCTCGCGCGGCGCACCGCCTTGCCTTCGCGCAGCGCGCGCTTGCTCCAGGTAAGCGCGGCTTGCAACAAATCGCCCTTTACGACTTCATCGATGATGCCCAGTTCCAGCCCCTTGTCGGCCTTGATGGGGTTGCCGTTCACCATGACATCGAGCGCGCGTTCGGCACCGATAATGCGGGGCAGGCGCTGGGTGCCGCCGGCGCCGGGCAGGATGCCGAGCTTGACCTCGGGCAACGCAAGCAGCGTGTCGGCAGAAGCGACACGGTAATGACAGGCCAGCGCCAGTTCGAGACCACCGCCCATGGTCGGCCCCGACAACGCCGCGAAAATTGGCTTGGTGACCGTATCCATGTAGGCCAGCAGGTCGGGAAGTGTTGCCAGACCGGGCTCTTGAGGCTTGCCGAATTCGGTGATGTCGGCACCACCGGAGAAATTCCTGCCAGCTCCAATGAGCAGAAAACCGCTTACGTGCTGGTCGTGCTCGCCTTCCTTGATGGCATCGAGTATGCCTTGCAGCACGCCCTTGTTCACCGACAATGCGTTGACCGGTGGATTTTTGAGCGTGATGACCCCGACCGGGCCCTGCACTTCGTAACTTACTAAATCAGACATGGTTTCTCCTTCAGGGCAGCGACAGTTCATTTCACTGCGTTCTTATCAGTACGTTCTTTTCAATGCTTTCTTTTCAGTACGAATCTCTGGCGGCACGAATACTGGCGGCGCCGGTTTCCGGTGGTGCGAGTACCTGATGGTGCCAAAAATTAACAGGCGAACAGGTAGCAGACCAATACGCAGGGGATGAAATACGCAGCGCGTATCACAACGCTGCCCATCCGGGATTTCCCGCGCTATGCCTTCAGCGCCAACGATATTCCTGCTGCGTCTTGCCGATGTGCTGTCCACTTTGGCAGGCAATCCGTCAGACTTCGAGCCATTCCTTTCGAACCGACTCGTTGGTGCGCAGATCTTCCGGCGAACCCTCGAACACGATGCGCCCGTGTCCCATGACGTAGACACGTTGCGAGATACGCAGTGCGATAGTGAGCTTTTGCTCGACCAGCAGTATCGACACACCGCGATTGCGAATTTCCTCGAACAGATGCGCCATCTGCTCGACAATTTTCGGGGCCAGGCCTTCAGTCGGCTCGTCGATCATGACCAGATCAGGGTCGCCCATGAGCGTGCGGCACAAGGTCAGCATCTGCTGCTCACCGCCGGAAAGCACACCGGCCGGCGCCGCAGCCCGCTCGCGCAGGCGCGGAAACAGATTAAACATGTCTTCCTCTGACCACCGCCCCGACTGCCGCGTGCTTTTCATCCCGAGCATGAGGTTCTGGTGCGTCGTCAGCGCCGGAAAAATATCCCGGTTCTCCGGCACGTAGCCAAGCCCTTTTCGCGCGATGCGATAGGTCGGCAGACCGGACAAATTCTCGCCGTTGAACTGCACCATGCCGGTGTGTTCGACCTGCCCCATGATCGCCTTGATGGTGGTTGAACGGCCGACGCCGTTACGCCCGAGCAGGCTGACGATCTCACCCTTGCTCACGCTCAGATGAACGCCATTGAGGATGTGGCTTTTCCCGTAGTAGGCGTGAAGGTCCTTGACATCAAGCATGGCTGATCATCAATCCTGTTCCGTGCCGAGATAGGCTTCCTGCACGGCCTTGTTGCCGCGTATTTGTTCCGGCGTTCCAGTGGCAATCACCTCTCCGTAAACCAGTACAGAGATACGGTCGGCCAGATCGAACACGACACCCATGTCATGCTCGACCATGATGAGCGTCTTGCCTGTGGTGACCTTGCGAATCAGTTCGACGGCTTCATCGGTTTCCGAGTGACTCATGCCTGCTGTCGGCTCATCGAGCAGGACGACGTCGGGACCGGTCGCGATGGTAACGCCGATTTCCAGCGCCCGCTGCTCGGCGTAAGTGAGCACCCCCGCCAGTCGCTCACGCCGCTCCTGCATGCCAATCAGCTCGACGACTTCATCCGTGCGTTGCGCTGCATCGCGCAGTCCGCCCACGCGATTCCAGAACGAATACTTGTACCCGAGCGACCACAACACCGCGCAACGTACGTTCTCGTACACCGTCATGCGGGGAAAAATATTGGTGATCTGAAAACTGCGAGACAACCCCTTGCGGTTGATCACATGCGGTTCCAGATTGGTAATGTCCTCGCCACGCAATTCGATACGGCCGGAGCTCACGTGGAAGCGGCCGCTGATCAGGTTGAACAACGTGGACTTGCCGGCACCATTGGGCCCGATGACGGCGTGACGCTCGCCATTGGCAATGTCCAGCGACACGCCGTTGATGATTTCGGTGCGCCCGAAACTCTTGCGCACGTCCTGCAGGCTCAGGGATACGCGGCTGCTAGCCATGGCGGTTTCTGTTGCGGCGCTCATACCACCCCACTCGCCTGTAACTGCGGCGTTATCTCGTCCCAGGCGCGCCGGACAAACTTGAGCGCCCAGCGGAACAGGGCAATCCCGACAACAAACAGGGCCACAGGCACGATCCAGGTGAGCGCACTGCTGGTATCGACCTCAAGTCCGAACAGCGAGACCAGATCGCCGCCTCCATGGCTATACAAAAGTTCGATCAGTGCGACGAAACCGGTCAGCATTAACGCGCCGGTTGCCGCTGCAAGCGCGTACGAGGGCAGCAGTCGCTTCATGAGATGTGCGCGCCACGCCGGCTTGTGCAGCGTGACCAAATTCGCCATGCCACCGGGTGAGAACAGAATGATGATCAGAAACAACAAACCGAAGTAGAGAAGCCATGCCTGGGTATAGGTCGACAGTGCCGACTGCAGATAGGTGACAAACACTGCGCCGACAATCGGCCCCCAGAAATGACCGATGCCGCCGATGAATGCCATCAGCACAACATTGCCGGACGCAACCAGTCCGAGTGTTTCGGCCGTGACGATTTCGTAATTGATGGTCGCGAGCGATCCGGCCATGCCCGCGAAGAAACCCGCCAGGGTCATCATCAGCCAACGCACCCGGGTCGGGTTGTAGCCGACAAACTTTGCGCGTTCGGGATTATCGCGAACAGCATTGGCCATCCTGCCGAGCGGCGTTTGGGTGATCGCAAACATGCCGATCATGCCGACCAGACACCAGCCGGCGATGAGGTAGAAAACCTCTATTTGCGGACCGTAGCTGATACCGAACAGTTCGCCGCCGAAAGTACGGTCGGTAGCAATGCCGCCTTCGCCGCCGAAGAACGTGGTGAACATCAATGCGCTCGCAGCCACCATCTCGGCGATCCCGAGGGAAATCATCGCGAAAGGTGTGCCTGCGCGCCGCGTGGTGACGAACCCCAGCACCAGTCCGAACAACATCCCTGTCAGGCCGCCGACAAGCGGCATGAATGTAATCGGCCACCAGATGCGGCCGTCGCCGACCCAGTTGATAGCGTGCGCAGTCATGAAGGCGCCCAGCCCGAAATACACGGCGTGCCCAAAAGAAAGCAAGCCGGTTTGGCCGAGCAACATGTTGTAGGACAGCGCGAAGATGATGGCAATACCCATCTGCGACGCCATTGACAGCGCGAAGCCGCCGCTGAAACCATACGGCAGCAGCAGAAAAACGATCGCAACAGCGCCCCAGAAAATCAGCCTCGATTTGTGAAATACGGGCTTCATCTCAACTCTCTCTCGTGCCCATCAAACCCCGCGGCCTGATGATCAGCATCAGCACCATCAGCAGGTAAGGCAGAACCGGCGCCGTCTGCGAAAGAGTGATCGACCAGAGTCCGTACCAGTTCGATTCTTCTGATACGGAAACGCCCACGGCGCCTAGCAGGCTGAGCATTGAAAAATCGAGTGCGACTGAAAATGTTTGCAAAGAGCCGATAATCAGCGAGGCGACAAACGCGCCGGCGAGTGAACCCATGCCGCCGAAAACAACGACGACAAAAACAATCGACCCCACGGCGAACGCCATGCCGGGCTCGGTAATGAACATGTTGCCGCCGAGCACTCCGGCAAGACCGGCGAGCGCGCAGCCACCGGCAAACACCATCATGAAGACCCGCGGCACATTGTGGCCGAGCGATTCGACCATATCCGGGTGTGTCAGCGAGGCTTGCACCACCATGCCGACCCGGGTTCGGGTGAGCAACAGAAACAATGAGATCAACATACCTACCGAGATCAGCATCATGAACGCGCGGTAGGCCGGATATTGCGTCGTGAACAATGTAAACAGGGTGAAGTCGAGCGATTCGGGTACGCGATAGTCAACCGGCGCGCGTCCCCAGATCAGATGCACGACCTCTTCGATCACGTAAGCCAGTCCGAACGTAAACAACAACTCGGCGACGTGACCGAACTTGTGCACGGTGCGCAGGCCGTAACGCTCCGTTATCGCGCCGAGCATGCCGACCAGGATGGGCGCAATGAACAACGCCGGCCAGAAGCCGATATAAGCGCCGGTCTGGTACGCCAAATAAGCCCCGAGCATGTAAAAACTGGCGTGCGCAAAATTGAGCACGCCCATCATGCTAAAGATGAGCGTCAAGCCTGACGAAAGCATGAACAGCAGCAGTCCGTAGGACAGGCTGTTCAACAGCGTTACCAGGAAAAACTCCAACTGACTCCTCCAGAAGGTGCGTTAACGTTTACCGTCCTGACGGACGGCGACATCTGCACCCTAGTTTTTATAACTGCTTCGTTTTTATAACTGCTTCGTTCTTGTCACTGCTTCGTTCTTGTCACTGCTTCTTGCGACGACCCGTTAACGGCTTGCTTTAGCCGATCCATCTAGAACTTGCATGTCGTGGCCATCGAGGTGTCAGCACCCTCGATTCGCGTATCGGTGCGAAAACCCAGGCCGGTTTTCTCGACATCAATCTCTGCGCCCTCCGTCCCGGCCTTGACCAGCGTAGAGATGAAAAGCGGCTGAATCAATTGGTGATTGTCAGCACGCATGGTCACCTCACCAGCGTCGTCTGAATAACGTATGTTCGACAGCACCGGTGCGACCCTGGCCGGATCTGCCGAACCCGCTTTCTCCATTGCCGCGACCAGCATACCAATGCCGAGTCGCATGGAAGAATAGTACAGATCTTCGGGTGCCTCCGGGTAACGCGCCCGATACGCCCTGGCGTTGCTTGCCGAGGCCTTGTTGATATTCGCGTGCCAGGCCGTAACCTGCTTAACGCGCCCGATGCCGGCTTCGCCGATCACCGTGACGCTGCCCGCCGCGCCCGCGTAGAAAGTATAGTAATCGACGTCGAGGCCAGCATCCTTGCCCGCCTTGATCAGCAACGAAAGGTCATTACCCCAGTTCCCCGTAATCACTGCCTGGGCGCCGGAGGCCTTGATCTTTGCAACATACGGCGTGAAATCCTTGACCTTGCCGAGCGGGTGTAAATCATCGCCGACAATTTCAATATCAGGGCGCTTCGACCCAAGCATGGCACGCGCCGACTTTGCCACCGCCTGGCCAAAGGAATAGTCCTGATTGAACAGATAGACCTTCTTGAGTGAGGTTCGCTGCGCAATGCTGCCGGTAAGCGCCTGCATTTTCATGTTCACATCGGCGTCAATACGAAAGTGGCCAAACGTGCAGCGCTCGTTGGTCAATGCCGGATCCACCGCAGCGTAGTTCATGAACACCACCATGCGATCGGGGTTGCGCCGGTTGTGCTTCGCCACCGCACCGGACAATGCGAGCGCGACGCTCGAACCATTGCCCTGGAAAATATAACGCGCGCCCTGATCAACCGCTGCGCGAAATGCGAGCAGCGCTTCCTGCGGGTTGGTCTTGTTGTCGTAGGGAACGACTTCCAACTTCTTTCCACCGAGAACCCCGCCCTGCGCATTGACTTTCTCGGCTTCGAATTCGAGATGCCGCAGGCCCATTTCACCGACGTTGGCAAACGGTCCGCTCAACCCCTCGATATAGGCAATCCTGATGGCGTCATCGGCAGACGAAACCCCCAGGGGCATCGCAAACAGAATTCCGAGCAGCAGCTTTATGATTCTCACGATCCGTCCTCCCACATTGTTTGACGCACCAACCGGCCGTTGCGGACAGTCACTCTGCAGCCAAATTCTTCTTGTTTAACGCTTCGTCTGTTCCCCGGCACTTTCCAGTAACGTGCCGAACACTGCAATGAAACCACAAATAACGAGGGAAAAGCGACAGACTTATCGAATAAACGCGGACGAGTTGGATTATAGAACGAACAATTCGGGCTACGGGGCTGCCCGCACGAGCGCCTGCCGCCAGCGCTGTCACTGCTAGAATCGCCCCAACTGAAACGCAAAGGAATCGCCAATGTTCGGCCAGATGATGGACATCCCGTTGCAAATCTCGTCGCTGCTTGTTCACGCCGAGCGGCATCATGGTGACACCGAAATCGTCACTCGAACAGTCGAGGGCCCGATTCACCGCTATACCTATCGGGATGCGCACCGCCGCAGCCGGCAGCTGGCTGCGGCGCTCGAAAATCTGGGTGTCAAACAAGGAGACAGGATCGGCACGGTGGCATGGAATACCTACCGTCATTTCGAAATCTATTTCGGCGTGTCGGGAATAGGCGCGGTATGCCACACCATCAATCCACGGCTGTTTCCGGAGCAGATTGCCTACATCGCCAATCACGCCAAGGACACTTATCTTTTCGTGGATCTGACGTTCGTGCCACTGGTGGAGAAACTTCGCGCGCAGTTCAAGACTGTCAAGGGCATCGTCGTCATGACCGACAAGGCCCACATGCCGCCATCACTTCCCGACGCAATTTGCTACGAGGAGCTGATCGAAAGGCAGTCCGATGAATACCAGTGGCCCGAGTTTGACGAGCGTACCGCGTCATCACTGTGCTACACGTCAGGAACAACCGGCAACCCGAAGGGCGTGCTCTACCAGCATCGCACGACCATATTGCACGCCTACGCCGAGTGCATGCCCGACGCGCTGAACCTGTCCAGCCGGGATACGGTGATGCCGGTGGTGCCGATGTTCCATGTCAATGCCTGGGGTTTGCCTTACGCCTGCCCGATGACGGGAGCGAAGCTCGTATTTCCTGGCGCCGGCATGGACGGTGCCAGCCTGTTCGAACTGCTTGAACAGGAAAAGGTGACCATCTCGGCGGGTGTGCCGACCATCTGGATGGGCTTGCTCGCGCACCTTAAGAAACAGGGCGTGAAGTTCTCGGCACTGAACAGGACCGTAATTGGTGGATCGGCCTGCCCGCCAGCAATGATCCGCGCGTTCCAGCAGGATTACGGTGTTGAGGTTTTGCACGCCTGGGGCATGACCGAAATGAGTCCGCTTGGAACAGTGTGCAGCTTCAAGGGCAAGCATGACACGCTGGACAGCGAACAAAAACTGGCTCTGCAGAACAAACAGGGGCGCGTGCTGTTCGGCGTTGACATGAAAATAGTGGACTCGGAAGGCAAGGAACTGCCGCGCGACGGCAAGGCATTCGGCGACCTGCTGGTTCGTGGCCCCTGGATTCTGAGCGACTACTACGAGAGCGATGAATCCAGCCCGATGCAACGGGACGAAAGCGGTAATGACTGGTTCCCGACCGGTGACGTCGCAACCATCGACGCCGACGGTTACATGCAAATCACTGACCGGTCAAAAGATGTAATCAAATCCGGCGGGGAATGGATCAGTTCAATCGATCTGGAAAACGCCGCCGTGGCGCATCCCGCTGTTGCAGAGGCAGCAGTCATATCCGTGGCACATCCGAAGTGGGACGAGCGGCCACTGCTGATCGTTGTCAAGAAGGAAGGACAGGACGTTACGCGCGAGGAGTTGCTGAAGTTTTACGAAGGCAGGGTCGCCAAGTGGTGGATACCCGATGACGTCCTGTTCGTGAAAGAGCTGCCGCACACAGCGACCGGAAAACTGTTGAAGACAAAGCTGCGCGAGGAATTCGGAGATCACAAACTGCCGACGGCGTAGACGGACTCACCAGCCCGCCAATGCTCGGCAAACCGGTCAGCAGCACCGAGTCATGCCCAACATACTCGTTCGGCTTGCCGGATCGTATTCATCCCTCCAACAGCTCGACGTCTGTAGACCGGGGGTAGCCCGGCGGCTAGTTACTTTCTCTTGCTTGCCCAATAGAAAGCAACCAAAGAGAAAGGCACCCCGATGCCGCTTTGATCCTGCGCTGCCCGGTAGACTCGCGGCGCCTGCGGAACTTGTCCGCGCAAAGGACGCGCGGCCTTCGGACAGTCCTCGGCGAAACCCCGCGAGCCCACCGAACTGCTCGGCGCGGCACAAGGGAACGAAAAGCCCGCGCATTTGGCTGAATGCACCTTGTAAAGCGTTTCCATTCGGGCTTTCGTTTCTGGTAACTCCCCTTCTGAACCGCTGAGTAACGCAGAGGCGACAGGGGAAGTCGGCGAGGACTGTTTGAGCGCGCGCAGTGCTTTCGCGCGGGCGAGTTCCGCAGCCGCCTGTCGCATCGAGTAACGCAAGGCATCCCGAAGGGACGGCTCAGTGGGGCGGCCTTCTTTGGCTTACCTTTCCTGGTCGCGCAAGAAAGGTAAGTAGCCGCCGGGCTACCCCCGGCCACTCGGTGTCTGCATCTGCATCAGGTAGACAAGATAGCGTTGAGGTTGCAAACCCCAGCATTACAACGTTGGCCGATGCAGGAGTTCTTTCCTCGCCCGGCCTCGGAACATCGCCCCCTCCCTTCTGAACCGCTGAGTAACGCAGAGGCGACAGGGGAAGTCGGCGAGGACTGTCTGAGCGCGCGCAGTGTTTTCGCGCGGGCGAGTTCCGCAGCCGCCTGTCGCATCGAGTAACGCAAGGCATCCCGAAGGGACGGTTCAGCGGGGCGGCCTTCTTTGGCTTACCTTTCTTGGCCGCGCAAGAAAGGTAAGTAGCCGCCGGGCTACCCCCGGCCAGCCGACGCCGGCATCTGCATCAGGTCGGCAAGATGGCGTTGAGATTGCAAACCCCAGCCCGCGAAATCCCTTCAATAACCCTTTTCGCGATCAACAATACCGACAGGCGGTTCACCCCGCTCCATGCGCCGAACGTTGGCGATGACCTGCGCTTCGGCTTC
>DATKYN010000178.1:0-29770 GCA_035528435.1 Burkholderiales bacterium | reverse complement strand
GAGGTTCTCCTGGAACTGTGGAACGCTGATCGCGATGCGCAGCTGCGCCTTGCACAGGATCAACAGGCTGCGGCGGCGAGCCGTCGTGATGAAGTCTGCCTGAACGCCGACCTCGCGGCGCGCGAGCTTCAACGTACGCGTCAGCTCAAGGATCAGGGCTTTATCAGCGAAGAAGCACTTGACCGCGCACTTGCCCACGCGCAGGCAGGGCGCGCCGCGTGCAGCGCATCCAACGCGGATGTTCGCCAGGCGAAGTCCCAGGTTGCCGCCATGCGCGCCGACCTATCAACAACCTACCTGCGCGCACCATTTGCCGGCATTGTTGCCGAAGTCACCGGAGAAGTCGGCGAATTCACTACACCCTCTCCTCCCGGCATCCCGACGCCGCCGGCGGTAGACCTGATTGACGACACCTGCCTTTACGTCACTGCGCCGATGGACGAAATCGATGCACCCAAGATCATTGTCGGACAACCGGGCCGAATCAGCATCGACGCGTTTCCCGACGAACAGTTCGCAGGACATGTTCGGCGCATCGCGCCTTATGTGACGGATCGCGAAAAACAGGCGCGCACCGTGGACGTCGAGGTTGAGTTTGACGACCCGTCCCGGTTCCGCACCTTGCTCGTTGGTTACAGCGCGGACGTCGAAGTCGTGCTTGCCACACGCGAGAACGTGATGCGCGTTCCGACCTCGGCATTGGTCGATGGAAACAAGCTGTATATCGTCGATCCCGCTGACGGAACGCTGATTGTCCGTGAAGTCGAAACCGGTCTTTCGAACTGGTCGCAAACAGAAATCGTTTCCGGATTGAGCGTGTCGGAGCGCATTGTGCTGTCGACAGAGCGCGAGGGACTTGAAGAAGGCGTGCTTCTCATGCCCGAGGAAAACCGCTCCGCGACCAGATGATTTCACTGACCGGTATCGAGCGAACGTTTCGTGTGGGAGACCAAACGGTGCACGCGCTGGCGGACGTGAATCTCGAAATTGGTGCAGGAGAGTACGTCAGCATCATGGGGCCGTCCGGCTCCGGCAAGTCAACTTTGCTCAATATCGTCGGGTTGCTCGACCAGCCCAGCGCTGGCACCTACAAGCTTGACGGTCGCGATGTCACTTCCTTGAGCGACGAAGAAAAAGCACACGTACGTCGTGACAAGATCGGGTTCGTGTTTCAGTCGTTCCATCTCGTGCCGCGTCTGACCGCACTCGAGAATGTTTCAGTCCCCATGATGCTGGCGGGCATTGGCGCCAATGAACGCCGGCAGCGTGCGGCCGCAAGCCTTGAAGATTACGGCCTGGCCGAGCGCATGGATCACCGCCCGGATCAACTGTCCGGCGGCCAGCGGCAACGCGTTGCCATGGCCCGCGCGACCATCATGCGCCCCCCGGTATTGCTGGCTGATGAACCCACTGGAAATCTTGACCGCGCTTCCGGTCACGAAGTGGTCTCTCTGCTCGAACAGCTGAACGGGTCAGGCGTCACCCTGATTGTCGTCACACATGATCCGGACCTGGGGCAGCGCGCACAGCGCCAGTTGCATATGGTCGACGGCAGAATCGACACGGACGGCATCCGTCAGACATCATGAAACCGGCTGACATGTTGCGTTTTTCAATACGCAGTCTGACCGGATTCCGTGTCCGCAGTATCCTGATGATCCTTGCCATGTCCATCGGTGTTGGTGCCGTGGTCGTTCTGACCGCACTTGGCGAAGGCGCACGTCGATACGTGGTCAACCAGTTTTCTTCCCTTGGTACCAACCTGATTATCGTTTTCCCGGGACGGACCGAAACCGGCGGTAATCTGCCGGGCATGATGGTCGGGCGCAGCCCGCGGGATCTGACACTGGAAGACGCGGTAGCCGTACTTCGCAGCAGACACGTTACCCGCATTGCTCCGCTGAACATCGGCTCGGCCTACCTCTCGCGCGGCCGCTTGAGCCGCGAAGCGCCAGTGCTCGGCACGACGCATGAATTCCGGGACATCCGGCGGCTTGAAATGAGCCAGGGCAGGTTTCTGCCCCCGGCCGATCCGACGCAGGCGCAATCCATTTGCGTAATTGGCCAGACCTTGAGCCGGGAACTGTTTGGCGACCAGGTGCCAATCGGAGAATGGTTGCGTATCGGCGACCGGCGTTTCCGCGTCATAGGCGTGCTCGGCTCAAAGGGGCGCTCACTTGGGTTCGACACGGACGAGCTCGCGATCATTCCGGTCGCCTCCGCACAGCAGCTATTCAACCAACCCTCGCTGTTTCGCATCCTGATCGAAACACGACACCGGGAATCGCTTCTCGCCGCGCAGGACGAAGTCCGTCGCATTCTCAAGGAGCGCCACGAAGGTGACGAAGATGTCACCGTCGTCACTCAGGATGCGGTGCTTGCCACGTTTGACCGGATATTGCGCACTCTCACTCTCGCCGTCGGCGGCATCGCTGCGATCAGCCTCGGCGTGGCAGGGATTCTGACGATGAACGTGATGCTGGTTGCGGTGTCGCAACGCACTTCAGAGATCGGTTTGCTCAAGGCGCTTGGCGCATCCGGAAAACAGATCCGCAACCTGTTCTTCGCCGAAGCCGCATTGCTCTCAGCGATGGGCGCGATCGTTGGCCTGATCATCGGTGCCGCCGGCATCTTGCTGATACGCCAGATATACCCGGCGTTTCCCGCAGCCGCACCCGCATGGGCTGTTGTCGCCGCCGTCGTGACGGCCGCCCTGACCGGTGTGGGTTTCAGTCTGATGCCTGCCCGGCGCGCGGCCAAACTGGACCCGGTTGTCTCGCTGGCGAAACGCTGAACGGCAGTTCGACGATGAAATTTCTCGATTTTCTACGGATGGGACTGGGATCACTCACCGCTCACGCATTGCGCAGCGCCCTGAGCGCACTCGGGATCGCCGTGGGCATTGCGGCGGTGATACTGCTGACTTCGATCGGCGAGGGCATCAACCGATTCGTGATCGCCGAGTTCTCTCAATTCGGCACCAACATCATTGCCGTGCACCCGGGGAAAACCAAGACACGCGGCGCATCGGTTGGCATATTCGCCAGCGACCGGCCCCTGACGATCGAGGACAGTGTCGCACTGGGGCGGATTCCGTCGGTTCTCTATTCCGTACCAGCGGTTCAGGGTACAGCTGAAGTCAATGCCGCCGGGCGCTCGCGCCGCGTTACCGTCTACGGCGTTGGCGCGGACTTTCCGGCTGCTTTCAATATCAAAGTCGCCAGTGGGAATTTTCTGCCGGATGACGATCCCGAGCAGGCACGCGCCTTTGTGACGCTGGGGTCAAAGGTGCGTGACGAAATATTCGGGGACACCAATCCGCTGGGTAGCCGGGTCGAGATCGGTGGCAGCCGCTACCGGGTGATCGGCCTGATGGAATCGAAAGGACAGGTGCTCGGTGTTGATCTTGACGATACGGTCTATATACCCGCCGGGCGCGCGCTCGAACTGTTCAACCGCGAAGGATTGATGGAAATAAATGTCGTTTACGTACCGGGGGCCAATGTGGATACGGTTGTCGACGGCATCCACAAGACCATGCTGTCGCGCCATGGGCGGGAAGACTTCACTATCACGCCTCAGCAGGAAATGATGGATGTCCTGTCGTCTGTGCTCGATGTGCTGACGTTTGCGGTCGGAGCGCTTGGCGGCATCTCGTTGCTGGTAGGGGGCGTCGGGATTCTGACCATCATGACAATCTCCGTGACCGAACGAACCAATGAAATCGGCTTGCTTCGAGCGCTGGGCGCGAAGCGCAGACAAGTCATGTCGCTGTTTCTCGGAGAAGCCATCCTGTTGTCCAGTATCGGCGGACTGCTAGGCCTGGCACTCGGAATCGGCATCGCCCAGTTGTTAACTCTGCTGGCACCAGCCCTTCCGGTGAATACGCCCTGGTTATTCGTCTTTCTGGCCGAAGCAGTCGCACTCACCATCGGCCTTGCTGCCGGCGTTTACCCGGCAACCCGTGCGGCCCGTCTGGATCCTGTCGAAGCACTGCGCACGGAGTGAGCAGCGCGGATTGCGATGCTCTGCGCCGCCCCAGGCGCAACAGCGCCGGATGGAGCTATTGCAACGGCGTTACCGATTCCAGCCGCTTCCAAAGACAACCGCCATCAGTATTCTCGTCGATGTCGTCAAGCTGTCGCGAATGCTGATCGAGTTCGTCAGGGGTTGCGCGCACGATGATCAGATCCAGGTCGCTCTCAAGGATAGCGAGCGCATCAGCACCTGTGTCACCCGCATCAATTTCCATCAACAGGCTCTCCTGGCCACGCGTCATCGCAAGATACACTTCGGCAAGCAGTCGCGTATCCACCAGCGCACCGTGTAACGTTCGAGCGGATTTGTCGATCGAGTAGCGCTCGCACAGTGCGTCCAGCGAATTACGCTTGCCAGGATGCAACGCCCTGGCAGTCTTCAACGTATCGGTAATCGCTTCGCAATACGCGGTAACTGGCTCGCGACCAAGCCTGTCAAGTTCCGCGTTCAGGAATGCGACATCGAACGGCGCGTTGTGAATGATCAGCTCGGAGCCTTCAATGAACTTCAGAAAATCGTCGGCGACATCGGCGAATTTCGGCTTGTCCGCAAGAAACTCATTGCTGATTCCGTGAACCTCCATCGCCCCTGCATCAATTTCGCGCTCGGGATCAACGTAGCAGTGGTAGTCGCGGTTACTGACCTGCCGGTTAATCATCTCGATCGCAGCAATCTCAATGATCCGGTGCCCCAGCGACGGATCAAGTCCGGTCGTCTCCGTATCAAGAACGATCTGACGCATTAGTGTGCATCCTTTTCATTTCAGTATCGTGCCCAAACCAGATCCAACAACATCATCCCGGGGACAAAAATGGCCGGACAATGCCGTCTAAACACAGGCGACGGCCAAAGCCTTCATGCAGTCGCAACGCCGCGATTGGCCAGTGCATCCGCGCGCTCATTACCTTCGTGCCCGGCGTGCCCCCGGACCCATATCCACTCAATATTGTGTTCCACGGCCAGCGCATCCAGCTTGCGCCACAAGTCCTCGTTCTTGACCGGCTTCTTGTCTGCCGTCTTCCAGCCGCGTTTCTTCCAGTTGTGTATCCACGAACTGATGCCTTGATGCACATACTGGGAGTCAGTATGCAATCGAACATTCGAATGCCGTTTCAGTGACAACAAGGCTTCGATCACCGCCTGTAGTTCCATACGGTTATTCGTGGTTTGCTGCTCGCCGCCATACAGTTCTTTTTCATGGCCATTCCAGCGCAGCAGCGCCCCCCAGCCTCCGGGTCCCGGGTTCCCCTTGCACGCACCATCGGTAAAAATGTCGATCGTCTCGCTCATCGGGTTTCTCCGTGCCCATCACCTCGCCGGGCCGCCATGGCGTCGTCCGTACGCGTGCGCCGCTGTGGCAAGACTGCGAGCCGCTTACTAGCGCCGGCTGTTCTCCATTTCGGCGTAATCAACCGCATGCCCTGGACCCGCTTCACACCGTGCAAAAAATACACGCCACCTGCAAAAGGCAACCAGCGATCTCCCGCTTTTTCCATGAAGTCGAACCGCTGGCGCCATTTGTCACTCGCAATGGGAGGCAAATGGCAGCCCATGCGCCCGCTCGCCACATCGAATCCAAGCAGTGCAAGCCAGTCCTTGATACGAGGCAGGCTGACGAATTGCCCGCCCCAGGGGTAAATACCCTTCCGGGCCAGGAAACGGCGGCCACCCCACAGGCTCCAGGGATTGAAACCCGAAAGTATGATGTGACCTTCCGGCATCAACACGCGTTGCACTTCACGCAACACCTGGTGCGGATTGTCGCTGAATTCGAGCGCATGCGGCAGGAGGACCAGATCGGCGACGCCACTGCGGATCGGCAGCGCCTGATCGTCGGCCAACAACCGCACTGATCCGTAATTCGCCGAAACGCAGCGGAAGGGCATTCGATTACTGCGTAGAAAATCATGTTCCGGCAGCCCGATCTGAAACGCGTTGAAACCGAATACATCGGCCACTTCACTATCAAAATAATCCTGCTCGACATTCGCGACGTAACGACCCAGCGAGGTACAGAACCATTTGGAAAGTGCGGATGCGTGCTTCAATTTCTACCGTTCCCATTCAGAAAAACTGACCGCCGTTACCATTAGCTTACTCAGGATATCCCGCAGCACACCCTGCCCCAGTTCGGCGCCCGCATCCACGGCGCACCAAGCAGGTCGCAAGGGCTGCGACGCAGCATTACGACAAGCCCTCCGGTCGGCCCTGACAGCTCATGGCGACAAAGCGTGCTGGCGTTTGAGGCCAGTGCGGGCGAGTATAACTTACCGATTTGGAGGCTCACGGCCTATCGCACCGGGCATCGACACTTTTCGAGCAGCATCACACCCATCTTCTGGCACCAGCCAGAAAGGACGCGTTAGAAGTCAGCCCAAATAAGACATCTGACCGAAGGCCGGGCACCTGTATTGGCGCCGCGGGGATGCATGGATGACGGGAAAGCCTCCATCGTTTATTGTCGAAATGTGCGGTAATTGCGTCCTGCAAAGGCCGGTTATTCGCCGTATCGGTCCAGGAGCCGTTCAATCGCGAGCACGCTTGTTGCGTCACGGACCAAAACTACTCCACGACCCTTTGCCCGGATATCGCAAGTGCCACAGCTCTGCTTAAGTTAATTCTCAAATAATCCGTCTAATCTATTGACTTTATGCAAATAAATGGTGACAATTTTCATGACTCAACCAATCCAACAAGACGACTAATGCGCCGGATAAACGTTTTTCTCATATGTGCCGTGCTGGCCGCCCCCTTTGGTGTGGCGGCGCAATCCGACGCAGTCAGGTACGCGCCGCAGTCATCGGCTCCGGCATGGGTAAATGTCGCGGTGGTTGGGAATACCGTGGCGATGGTCGCTCCACAGTATTCCGTAACCGCAGAACATTCGGCAATCGAAAAAGCGGCGATCGACGCGTCTGCCGATGCCACCCCCTACTGGGTATTCCCCGAACCGGAGATGCCACCAGCCAGCATCTGGCCAAGAATTCGCGACGGATTTGCATTTCCCGAAGTCGAGAGCCGGCGCGTCGCGCAATTCGAGCGTTGGTACAAAAAGCATCCTGAATACTTCGAACGAATGATCGGTCGCAGCGGGCTTTTTCTGCACTACATCGTTGAAGAAGTGGAAAAACGCGGCATGCCCACCGAGCTGGCACTGCTACCAATGATTGAGAGCGCCTACAACCCGACGGCTTATTCGAGAGCACACGCATCGGGCATCTGGCAATTCATCCCTTCTACCGGCAAACAGTACGGGCTTGAGCAAAATTGGTGGCATGACGAAAGGCGTGATGTCGTCGCCGCGACGCGGGCAGCTCTGGATTATCTTGAGATGCTGCACGGCGAGTTCAATGACTGGCACCTTGCGTTGGCAGCATATAACTATGGCGAGAACGGTGTACGTCGCGCCATCAATCGCAACAAAAAACGCGGAAAACCAACCGATTATTACAGCCTGCGCATACCCCGGGAGACGCGAAACTACCTTCCCAAGCTGCAAGCGGTGAAAAATATAATCAGTGATCCGGTGAAGCTGGGCTTAATCTTGCCGGATGTCGCTGACCAGCCATATTTCACAGCGGTCGAGGCCCGCGATCATATCGACATTGAAGTCGCCGCACGACTGGCGGAGATGTCGATAGAAGATTTCGAAATTCTGAATGCCGCTTACAACAGGCCGGTCATTGCGTCCGACGGCGGACGCAAAATCCTGCTGCCGCTGAGGAACGCAGAACGATTTGCTGCCAACCTCGAATATCACGAGGAACCGCTGGTTTCCTGGCAGACATACGCAATGAAGAAGAACGAAAGCGTTGAGAAAGTTGCTGCGCGGTTCAATATGAACCCCAACAAACTGCGCCAGATCAACGGCATCAAACCGTACGTCAAGCTACGTAACGGACACTCCCTGCTGGTACCAATGCCCGCGAATGTGAACGAATCGAACCTTGACGAAACCTGGGATAACCCCGAATTCAAACGGCCAAACAATTTCTACGGCACGCGTATCGTCCATCGCATCAGGCCCGGTGACACCTTATCGACGATTGCACAGCGCTACGGGGTTTCCGTACGGGGTATCAAGGCATGGAACGGCATCCGTGGGAGCTTCATTCGTGCCGGTGACCGGCTGGTCATTTACAAAGACCTGCGTGTGCCACGCGTATCGAAAATGCTTCAGTAAACTCTGACAGCTACCGGTCACTGCTCCGGGCGGTATAAATGGCATACGACCGCGTGCTCAGCCGTGACGCGACTTTCCTTCGGAAATTCTTTCCTGCACTCGGCCGTCGCTTGCGGACAGCGAGGGTGAAAATGGCAGCCTGAAGGCGGGTTGGCTGGCGAAGGTAATTCGCCTTCGAGCCGGATCGCCGCGCGCTGTTTGCTCTCATTAATCGCTGGAACCGCCGACAACAGCGCTTGCGTATAGGGGTGGCGGGGATTATCGAGTACGGATTCACGCGGCCCCCACTCCACAACACGGCCGAGATACATTACGGCGACGCGCTGCGCCAGAAATTCAACCACCGAAAAGTCGTGGGTGATAAAAAGATAGGACAATTGAAAGTCGCGTTGCAGCGCCTTGAGCAAATTCAGTATCTGCGCCTGGACCGAGACATCAAGCGCACTCGTCGGCTCATCGCAAATCAGCAGTTTTGGATCTACCGCTAGCGCACGCGCTATGGCGATGCGCTGCCGTTGCCCCCCGGAGAATTCGTGCGGGTAACGCGACTTCATCTGTGCAGACAAACCGACCCGGGAAAGTAATTCATCGACTCTCCGGTTGCGCCAATCCGAATCGCCCAAATCAAGCGCAAGCATGCCCTCCTCGACAAGTTCAGCCACGCGCATGCGGGGATTAAGTGAGGCGTACGGGTCCTGAAATACGATCTGCAGGTCTTTACGCCGGGCCCTCATTTGCGCCGCGTTCAGTGTAGCCAGATCGGTCCCTTCAAACGTCACACGCCCCGCGGTCGGCGCAATCAGCCGCAGAATCGACTTGCCGACGGTGGTCTTGCCGCAGCCCGATTCTCCCACCAGAGCGAGACATTCGGCGGGACGAATTTGCAGCGATACATCATCAACCGCCTTGACAGCGCCCACGGTGCGCTTGAACAACCCGCGGCGAATCGGGAAATGCACTTTCAGCCCTTCTGCCTCCAGGAGGAACTCGTGCTTTTCACCGGATCTCGGGAGCGTGGGAATCGGTACGCTGTTAGTCGTGGCCACTGACACCCGGACGGCATCGGATTCAATATCATCAGGCTGACCATGAGCAATTTCGCTTGCGGGCCCGGCAGCCATCTGTTCTGAAAAAAGTACGCAACGCACGCTGTGCTGTTCGCTCAGAGCGGCCCACGGTGGCAGCTGATCGAGGCAGACGGGCTTGCGCAATTCACAGCGCTCGGCGAATCGGCAGCCGGAAAACACCCGGGTCATGGCCGGGACGGTTCCGCGAATAACCGCCAGGTCCTCATCGCGCGGAGTCGTCCCTGGCAGGGACTGGAGCAACTTTCGCGAGTACGGATGCGCCGGCGCCTGAAAAAACTGCGCGCGTGAGGCCTGTTCGATAATCTGACCGGCATACATGATGCCCACCTGATGGGCCATCTGCGCGACGACCGCCAGGTCGTGCGTGATCAACAGTATCGACATTCCCCGGTCAGCCTGTAGCTTGCTGAGCAACGCCAGCACCTGGGCCTGTATGGTGACATCGAGCGCAGTCGTCGGCTCGTCTGCAATCAGCAGCTCCGGATCGCATGCAAGGGCTGCAGCAATCATGATTCTTTGCTTCATTCCACCTGACAGTTGAAATGGAAACTCGCTCAGACGGCGTGCTGGATCTGGTATTCCGACAGCGTCAAGTAGTTCGATGCAGCGTCGGCGCATGTCCGTTCCGCGCAACGGCGTATGACGCCGGACAACCTCCCCGATCTGCTCACCCACGGTTAGCACCGGGTTCAGACTCGTCCCGGGTTCCTGAAAAATCATACCGATGCGCCGGCCACGCACGTCGCGCATGGCAGCTTCTGCAAGACTGAATAACTGTGTGTTGCCCAGTTGAGCGGTGCCCGAGCGGATCCGGCCGTTTTGCGGCAAAAGGCGTGCGATCGACAATGCCGTCATCGACTTGCCACAACCGGACTCACCGACCAGAGCGAAAGTTTCACCACGATTGATCGTAATACTCACTCCGTCAACCGCACGAACCGGGGCCTCACCACCAACCAGCCAGGTGCTCAGATCACGAACTTGCAGCAGCGGCGCCGACATTATCCGGCCCTTCCCGTGCACGGCACACGAAGCAGCACCATGGCCGGGAGCCATTTTGTGGACGCGTTTCGTGACCTGACCTGCAATCTCATGCATCTGCCTTGAAGCCGGAACTGATGCGCGGATCGAACGCATCACGCACCGCGTCTGCAAACAGATTGGCTGACAAGACCATCATCAGCATGAACACAAACGCCGATGCAAGTGACCACCACACCATTGGTTCTCTCGCCATCTCCAGGCGAGCCGCATTGATCATATTGCCAAAGCTTGTCATCGTGGGATCGACGCCGACCCCCACATATGAGAGGACTGCCTCCGCCAGCACCAGTCCGGAAAAATCCATTACAACCGCAATTAGGATGATGTGCATGACATTGGGCAGAATATGGCGGCTGATAACAGCGATATGCGGCACACCGAATGCATGCGCCGCCTGTACGTACTCCTGCTCACGTAGCTTAAGCGTTTCGCCACGCAACAAGCGGCATAAACCAGTCCAGCTTGTTACCCCTAGAATCAGACAAAGGAACAATAATCGCAGGTCCTGACGCTGTTCGATCGTGTCGAACATTTCCGGATGCGTTCCCATGTATACCTGCAGCATCAGAACCGCGGCTGCAATCAAGAGAACACTGGGGATTGAGTTGAGCGTGGTGTATATGTACTGAATGACATCGTCTACCCAGCCCCGGAAATAGCCGGCCATGATGCCGAGAACAGTCGCCAGGGGCAGCATTACGAGCGTCGCCAGGGTTGCTATGAGCAGACCCGTCCGAATGCTCTTCAGTGTGAGATAAAACACATCCTGCCCGACTTTATCCGTACCAAGCACGTGATACTTTGTAGACAGGACAGCCATCGGTATCAGCAGAAAAGCGATCACACCTGCACTGATCAGTATCGCTCGCCATGGCACGGCCTCGCGACCGTGCCAGATCGCGTTCCAGGACTCGCCGATACTGCGCTCGCTGCGACGCGCTACCAGACTGGCGACAAGCAGCACCAGCAAGTTCCATCCGATCGCCGCAACACCCAAACCCGCGACCATCGTTCGTAGTACATCTGCGAGCCAATCAGCATCCGGATTGGCGAGATGTGCGCCACCGAATTTCAAACGCGGATAAGTTCGTACACGCTCTCCATTTTCAAGCTCTACGGTTTCTTTGGAAAACAGGTGCGTTGCGAGTGGAGCCGAATAGGTTTTCTCGGTTTGTGTTCGAAGCGGCCCCACGATAGCGTCGAGCACACTTAGCGTCTGAACGGCGAATCGTTCCTGTTGCCCCGCATCCCCACCCGAAATACGCTCCCGGAAATGAACTGAATCCAGCAACCCGATGGAGACAAAGAGCGCGATAAAAACCAGCGCAGCCATGCCCTGGGCGCTTTGTGCAAGATTGCGCCAGGGACGTCGCAGATGCGGACGGCCTCGCACGTACAACCAGAACGCAATCGTGCTTGCGACAAGCAAAAACAACAAGGCATCTGTCCAGAGAATGACGGGTTTGAAGGGCATCAATCCAGCCTGACTCTGGGGTCCACGAGGGTGTAAGCGACATCGGTCAATATCAGTCCGATGATGTAGAGAATTGAGCCTAGAAAAACCATGGCGCGAACGATGCCGTAATCCTGGTTGTTGATCGCCTCAATCGTGTAGCTGCCAAGCCCGGGAATGGAAAAAAACGATTCCATGATCAAACTCCCGAGAAAAAGGCCGGGGATAATCACAACCACTCCGGTCAAAATCGGAATCATCGCGTTGTGCAGCACATGGCGGAAAAGAACACGAGATTCGGAAAGTCCTTTCGCACGCGCGGTGCGCACATACTCCTTGTTGATTTCTTCGATAAATATGGTGCGGTACCAGCGTGCATTCGCACCGACGCTGCTGACGATGCCGATGGCTATCGGCAGGGCGAGAAACTTGAACGCCCCTACCCCGTCGCCAAAACCGGAAATGGGCACCAGGTGCCAGAGCTTGCTGATCAGATACTGGCCACCGATGATGTAGAACAGGCTCGAAATCGACATCGCAGCGACGCACACGATCACCCCTGTCACATCTACATAGGTTGCCCTGAAGAACGCAAGCACGAGCGCGAACGTGATGTAGAAAGCAAAGCCAACAAAAAAGGTAGGTGCCGCAATCGCAAGGCTCGGCCACATTCGTGTGCGTACCTCCTGTGCAATGTCGCGTCCGTCGTCAGCGACGCCGAAATCCAGCACAAACATACTTGCCGATTTGGTGAAAAATATTGTGCTGGTGAACCTGGACAGGCCGGCTTCTTCTGCATTGTAAAAATGCGGTTTGTCGTAGCCTTTGTCGCGCTTCCATTTTTCAACTGCCTCTTCCGTTACGCGTTTCCCACCCAGCGCGAGACGCGCCATGTCATCGGGCGTATTCACGAAGAAAAACAGCGCAAATGTGATGAGATTGACTCCGATCAGAATCGGAATGGCATACAGGATGCGCCGGACGAGATACCCGGTCATGGCGCTGACTCCGGACTCAGCCTCTGTGCCATGTTGCGCTCACGCCGGCGCCATGCAATCAGGGCCGGCGCCAATCCCGCCATGAGCAGTAACGCAATCAGCAATAACGGCCAATACACTGGTGAATTCCATTCATTCCGGCGCTGCTCGCGAATCGTCGCATCGATGCGTTGATACTTGAGTTCGTTATTCGCCATGGTATTGGGTTTGATGTTATGCACCCAGCCATGCGCAAGATTGTAGTCCGCGGGGTGAAATCCGAACGCCCAGGGCGCATCGCGCTGAACGACCGAAACCATACGATCGATAATCTCCTGCCTTTCCGGCCCGTTATCCGTGTTTCGCATTTGCTCGAACAAGCGGTCAAATTCCGGACTCGAATAGTTCGACGCGTTCTCGCCGCTGCCCTGCGCCCTCGACTGCGGCCCATGCAGCAGGAACATGAAGTTCTCCGGATCAGGATAATCCGCGTTCCAACCCAGAACATAGAGCTGGGCGGTACCGTTTCGCAATTTCTCCTGAAAGCGGTTCAGATCCGTGGCGCGCACAACAAGCTGTACATCGATCTTTCGTAGCTGCTTGGTGAACCAGTCGGCACGGGATTTGGCCTCCGGCCCGACCAGGGTCGTATCGAGGTAGAGCGTCAACGGCTTGCCCGTACTTGCGTCGATTCCGTCCGGATAACCCGCTTCGCGCAGCAGGCGTTTTGCAAACTCAACGGATTTTCTCCGCGGGCGCTCATCAACCCAGTCGTAAACATATGGGTTGACGCCTGCCGCACCGTCACGGTAACCAAAGATTCCGGGAGGCAGCGGGCTCTGCGCCGGTATGCCGCGACCGTTGCGAAATATTGAAATCAGCTCTTCCATGTCGACGGCAATCGAGACAGCTTGCCTTAGCTTGCGGGCACGCTCATCGAGCCCTCCAATAAGGGGGTCCAGCATGTTGAAACCCAGGTAGATCGTCGTCGAGGACACAGATGTGTTGAGCCGTATGCCACGTTCACGAAGCTCATCCGTCAAGCCCACTTCTCCGGTGCTGCTCACGGATACGGTCTGGTCAAAACTGTCGGAGCTGATGTTCGAGAGGTCGTAATAACCCTGTAGAAATTTGTTCCAGTAAGGGATGCTCTCTTTCTCCAGACTGTAGACGACTTTGTCTATGAAGGGCATTGTCTTGCCTGCGTCATTGAGCAGTCCAGCGCGGGCATCCCCGGCCTCGCCTTCCGAGGGATAGGCTTCACCGGTGAAATTCGGATTGCGTTCCAGCACCATGACGCGGTTCGGGTCGTTCATACTCAGCATGTATGGTCCGGTTCCGACCGGTTGCCAATCAAGCGAGATGTTGGCCGGCATACCCGGCTGCCGGTAGAACCTCTCGGCTTCGCTTGGCACAGGCGCGAAGAAGGGCATCGCAAGCCAATAGAGGAACTGCGGATACTTGCCGCGCACGTCGATTGTGTAGCGGTAACGATCCTGCGCCACCACACCGCGGATATCGAATCGATCGAGATCCAGGTATTCTTCTCGCGGTACCGTAGCTGCGAACTGCTCAAGCTCCGTCGCATACTCGTCGAGCCCAACGATGTAGCCTTTCATCAGACCGAAAATCGGGGAATGCAGGCTTGGATGGGCAAGCCGTTTTATCTGATAGACATAGTCCGACGCCGTCAGCTCACGCGTTCCTGTTTGCTCGAAATCACCGAGGTTTCGATAAGCTTTGAGCTGGCGTTCTGACAGCCCGGTATAGAGAGGCTTACCCTGTGCGTCCCGCGCGAAGGCCGGGTGCGGCTGGTAGAGGATGCCGGGGCGGATGCTGATTTCGTAACGCGTATACGCTACTGCAGAAGGCGGCGCCCGCGCCGATAGAATGGCGCCACCCGGCGAAAAATAGGTCACGCTAGGCATTGCCGCCGCTGCGAATGGAATCAGCTGATATGGCCGCTTGAGATAGTGATACTGAAGTGGCGGCATGTAGATCTGCGCCGTAAATCGTATCTCGTTTTCAAAATACGACTGCACCGGATCGAGGTGCTTTGGGCGCTCGCTAAAGAACGAATACAGTATGTTCTTGCCCCGCTCGCGATCGGGATAAGGGTTGTTCAAAGCGCCCTGGCCACACGCCGCAAGCAGGCCGATCAACAGCAGCGTTGGCAGCGTCCCTGTCTTTATCGCGGTCATGCGCCCAAGTCTAACCCGGTTGCGGCACCATCCCGGGGTGTGGGCAACGGATTATCCTGCGTCATTCGCTATAATTCGCGCTTTCAATCAGGGGGGGGAATCATGGGATTTCTCGATAACAAGAAAATTCTTGTCACGGGTCTGCTCAGTAACCGCTCAATCGCCTACGGCATTGCGAAGGCGGCCAAGCGCGAAGGGGCCGAACTGGCTTTCAGCTATGCCGGCGGCGACAAAATAAAGGATCGTGTGGTCCAGCTCGCATCCGATTTCGAATCCGATCTGGTCCTGCCGTGTGATGTATCGAGCGATGAGGAAATTGATACCCTGTTCTCTGATCTGAACAAGAAATGGGATGGCCTGGACGGACTGGTGCACTCGATTGCCTTTGCTCCACGTGAAGCGCTAGCCGGTGATTATCTCGATTCTGTCAGCCGTGAGGCATTCCGTATCGCACATGATATTAGTGCGTACAGCCTCGCCGCACTCGCCAAGGCAGCCCTGCCGATGATGGAGGGCCGGCGGGCCAGTCTGGTCACCATGACCTACCTCGGCGCCGAACGCGCATTTCCCAGCTATAACGTGATGGGCCCCGCGAAAGCGAGTCTCGAAGCCAACGTGCGTTATCTGTCGCAAAGCCTGGGGCCGCGCGGCATCCGCATCAACGCCATTTCAGCGGGGCCGATCAAGACACTCGCGGCCGCCGGCATCGGCAACTTCGGAAAGCTACTCGCTTTCAGCGAGAAACTCTCGCCACTGCGGCGGAACGTCACTACAGATGAAGTGGGCAACGTCGCCGCTTTCCTACTCAGTGAACTTGCAAGCGGAGTAACCGGCGAAATCACTTATGTTGATGCTGGCTTCAACATTGCGGGGGCGGCCCCATTCGAAGACTGAGACCGTCGGGAGCAAGGTGGCCCAAAAACGGTGTTTGCCTTGCTCTATGCGGAACCTGCCAACCACGACGAACGCGGGAGCGCGTGCGCCCGGGTGAAATACCCGGCCCCCTGCTCCTGTTAAATACTATTGGTCGGGATTAATCGCGGCTTCGTTGACCTTGACGTCCGAGCGTTCGCGCAAGCGGCCGACGAAGGCGTTGAACTGCTCTTGCTCGACCATTTGTGACAGCTGTCGACTCGCCGTTTGCACGTCATCCGGCGAAACAGACTCGACATCGCGCACGGTGCTGATACGGTAGATAACGTAACGTCCGTCATCGACACTGACACCCGTGTAAGCAGGCAATTCTTTCGCGTTGGCGCTGAATACAGCACGAACACCCTCCGGATGCAGGCCCTGGCGCTGTTGCAGGGTCACAACACCCGGCTTGGACCATTTCAGATTCTCGAGACGATCACCGCTGGTCAGTTTCTCAAGGGTGGCCTCACCCTCTTGCTTCGCCATCTCGACTGCACGTTCGGTTTTGAGAAAATCGATAATGTCTCTGGAGACGTCCTCGAACGGCACATCGGCTGGAGGAGCATGCTCTACCACGCGTGCCGACAACATCGTGTTCGGTTGAACCTCAATCGCCTGCGTGTTGCGCTTTTCCTCGAGGGACTCGCCAGAGAACACGGCTTCCAGCAGTTCCGGGTTGTTTAACAGAGGATTCATTCCGCCACCAGAGGGGCTGATCCAGTCACTCGCCTGAACCGTAAGACCGAGCGATTCCGCGGTTGGCTTGAGGCTGTCGTACTCCGTGTAAACCATATCACTGAAAGTTTGTGCCGCCTGTAGATAAGCGTCCTGCACCCGGTTCTCACGAAGTTCCTTGAGCAGTTGATCCCTAACCTTTGCGAACGGTGTGGTTTCGATCGGCTTGACTTCGTCAATGCGTATGATGTGGTAACCGTACTGAGTACGGACTGGAGCGCTGATCTCTCCTGGCTTCAGGGAGAATGCCGCGTTCTCAAATTCAGCGACCATAAAGCCGCGCTGGAAATACCCGAGATCTCCACCTTGTTCAGCCGAGCCCGGATCTTGCGAATGCGTGCGGGCCAATTCTCCGAACTGTTCTGGCGACGCCTGCAACTCTTGATAGAGTTCATCTGCCTTGGCCTTGGCCGCTGCCTGGTCCTCTTCACTCGCGTCAGCACCCACCGCTATCAGAATATGGCTTGCGCGACGCTCTTCAGCACTCTGGAACTCCGAAATCCTCTCTTCGTATACACGCTTGAGCTCGTCTTCGGAAACCTCGACGGTTGCCGCTGCGATTTCCGGGGTCAATACCAGATACTCAATCTTGGCCCGCTCAGGGATGCGGAACAACGACGTGTTTTCTTCGAAATACTTGCGGGCGTCCTCCTCGGTGACTTCGATTTTGTCGCGAAAATCTACCGGCGAAATCAGCAACTGGCTGACTTCGCGTTCCTGCCCTCGTAAGCGCACCAGTCGATCCACAACGCTCTCGGGTATGAAAGCGGACCCGGCTACCGACTCACGAATTCGTGAGAGCAAAATATCCTGCTCAATCTGGCTCTCGAATCCGGCGGGTGTCATGTTCTGTGCACGCAGTAACTGCTCGTAGCGCTCAACAGAGAAGACGCCATCTTCGCCATAGAAAGCCTGCACACCCATAATCTCATTACGAAGCTCATCAACCGATACCGACATGCCGGCCATGCCGGCATATCCGAGTAACAAACGGCGCTGGATCAAATCATCCAACACGGCACGCCGGAACTCCGGGGAGTTCAGATAGGCGTTCATTTGCTGGGCATTTTGCTGCTGAGCCTGTTGGCGAACCAGGTCCTGGGCCTGCCGCAGGCTCTGGCCGAATTCCTGCACAGTAACCGGAGCATCACCGATTGTTGCAACCTCGTTTACCTGACCAGCGCCCTGGAAATACGAATCCACCCCGAAAAACGCGAAGGTAAGAATGATCAACCCGAGGACGATATAAACGAGAAGCCTGTTTTTGGTTACCAAATCGAACATCGTTTCACCCAATCGAAATTAGCTCTTCCGGCAGTGACGGAGCAACAATAAAAAAGGCGAACTCTCGTTCGCCTTTTCTGGGTCTGGCGGAGTGGACGGGACTCGAACCCGCGACCCCCGGCGTGACAGGCCGGTATTCTAACCAACTGAACTACCACTCCTGAATACTTTGGTGGGTGCTGAGAGGCTCGAACTCCCGACATTCGCCTTGTAAGGGCGACGCTCTACCAACTGAGCTAAGCACCCGGTGGCGCTTTCGGGAGGTGCCCTACGCGACTGTCACGCGGACAACCCGTTTCCGCTTCCCGGGGCCGCCTGGTACCCCCAAAATCGGAAAGCGCGCTAGTTTACTGCATCCTTTAACGCTTTGCCAGCGCGAAACTTCGGCACTCTCGAGGCCTTGATTTCGATGGTGGCACCGGTACGCGGATTACGGCCGCTGCGTGCAGCGCGATCACCTACATAGAAAGTGCCAAAGCCCACCAGAGTGACCATGCCACCCTGCTTGAGAGATGAAGTGATTGCTGCAACGGTACCGTCGAGCGCGCGCTCTGCAGCGGCCTTGGAAATGTCAGCTGCCTGCGCAATAGACTCGATCAATTCAGATTTGTTCACGCGGGTCCCCTTTCGTTATGACGTTAGCGGGAGAAAAAAGGAAAAATTGGCAAGTTCGATTCGGAGGGCATTCAAGTTATTTTTTCCCTCGAACGAGTGGTTATATAACAATTCAGAATTCGCAGTGTCAAGCAAAGCTGCGGGCGAAACAAAAGGCAGCGCCGAAGCGCTGCCCCTGTAATCATATACTGCCTTGGTAGGGTATGTCAGTGTTTGATCTGGCTGGTGGCCTCGGGAGTTGGTTCAATCGCCGGGATCGCAACTGCATCCTCATCCTCCAGAGGCTCCGGATGCCTTTCCAGGGCCATTTCGAGTACCTGGTCAATCCACTTTACGGGATGAATGTCGAGACGATTCTTGATGTTATCCGGAATCTCTACCAGATCCTTGGTGTTTTCCTCAGGAATGAGCACTGTCTTGATTCCGCCACGATGCGCCGCGAGCAATTTCTCCTTCAACCCGCCAATTGCCAGCACTTCTCCACGCAGCGTGATTTCCCCGGTCATTGCCACGTCAGCCCGCACCGGAATCCCTGTCAAAGCAGATACCAGTGCCGTCGTCATTGCAATACCGGCTGAAGGCCCATCTTTCGGAGTAGCGCCCTCAGGTACGTGGACGTGAATATCTCTTTTCTCGAAGGCGTCGTCCTTGATGCCCAGCTTTCCGGCCCTGGCCCGCACCACCGAACGCGCGGCTTCAACTGATTCTTTCATCACATCGCCAAGCGATCCGGTCCGCTGAATCGTGCCCTTGCCCGGCATGACGATGGCTTCTATGGTGAGCAGCTCACCGCCAACTTCCGTCCAGGCAAGCCCCGTTACCTGTCCTACCTGATTGGCTAGTTCCGCAATGCCATAGGTATACCGGCGCACACCAAGATACTTGTCGAGGCTGCGGGTCGAAACAGATACGCGTGTATCGCGCTTCTTGACGACCAGCGATTTGACAACCTTCCGACAAATTTTCGAAATTTCCCGTTCCAACGATCGCACACCCGCCTCGCGCGTGTAGTAACGCACGATATCGCGCACTGCAGCTTCGGATACTACGAGCTCGTCTTCCTTGAGGCCGTTGTTCTGCATTTGCTTGGGCAACAAATACCGCATGGCGATGTTGACCTTTTCCTCTTCCGTGTAACCGGACAGGCGAATGACTTCCATTCGATCAAGCAGGGGCGCCGGAATGTTCATCGTGTTCGCAGTTGCGACGAACATGACATCGGACAAGTCGTACTCGACCTCGACGTAGTGGTCGACAAACTTGTCGTTCTGCTCGGGATCAAGCACTTCGAGCAGCGCAGAAGATGGATCACCACGGAAATCCATACCCATCTTGTCTACTTCATCCAACAGAAACAGCGGGTTACGCACACCAACCTTGGTCATGTTCTGCAAAATCTTGCCTGGCATGGACCCGATATAGGTTCGCCGGTGTCCGCGGATTTCGGATTCATCCCGAACGCCGCCTAGCGACATACGTGCAAATTTGCGATTGGTCGCGCGCGCGATTGACTGACCAAGCGAGGTCTTGCCGACACCTGGTGGGCCAACGAGACACAGGATAGGCGCTTTCAACTTGTCGACGCGCTGCTGTACAGCCAAATACTCGACAATACGCTCCTTGACCTTTTCCAACCCGTAATGGTCTGCATCGAGTACTTCTTCAGCGGACTGCAGATCCGCCCGGACTTTGCTTTTCTTCTTCCACGGCAAGCCAACAAGCGTATCGATAAAGCTGCGAACGACCGTCGCTTCGGCCGACATTGGCGACATCAAACGCAGCTTCTTCAACTCGCTTTCAGCCTTTTGACGCGCTTCCTTGGGCATGTGCGCAGCCTTGATGCGCTTTTCCATCTCCTCAAGGTCCGCGCCGTCTTCCATGTCGCCGAGTTCTTTCTGGATCGCCTTTACCTGTTCGTTCAGGTAGTACTCGCGCTGGCTCTTCTCCATCTGGCGCTTCACACGGCCACGAATTCTGCGCTCAACCTGCATGATGTCCAGTTCCGCCTCAAGCAGCGAGAGGAGATGTTCGAGCCGCTTCTTGACACCGAACATTTCAAGGACGTCCTGCTTTTGCTCGAGCTTGAGAGGCAAGTGAGCTGCGACCGTGTCCGCAAGCCGGCCTGCTTCATCAATTCCGGACAACGACGTTAATATTTCAGGCGGGATCTTCTTGTTCAACTTCACGTACTGGTCGAACTGCGAGAGCATGGCACGCCGCATCGCCTCGACTTCGTTATTGTCGTTGTCGTCCGAGGCAATAGACATCGTCTCGCTGACGTAATGGCTTTTCTCGTCAGTGATCGAAACGATCTCGGCGCGCTGTACGCCTTCGACCAGGACTTTGACAGTGCCATCCGGCAACTTGAGCATCTGCAAAATGTTGGCAATACTGCCAATACGATAGAGGTCTTCGGGTTCGGGTTCATCCTTGGCGGCAGACTTTTGCGCGACCAGCATGATGTGCTTGCCAGCCTCCATGGCCACTTCCAGGGCCTTGATCGATTTGGGCCGCCCAACAAACAACGGGATCACCATGTGAGGAAACACCACTACATCCCTCAATGGGAGAAGCGGGTAGGTCACAGCGGGTTCGTGGGATTCATAGATTTCGGTCATTGGGCACCTGGTAGAAAAGCCAAGTTATGGAGGTTGGGAACAATCAACTGCAATTCAAGCCCCCCCGCCTGATCCAGCCACTTTCGGTCGGTCGGAATAGATCAGTATCGGCTTGGCATCGCCTTTGATCATTCCTTCATCCACCACCACTTTTTCGACGTTATCCAGTGACGGCAGGTCATACATGACATCTAGCAACGCATGCTCCATGATTGAGCGCAGGCCCCGTGCTCCGGTCTTGCGCGCAAGCGCCTTGCCTGAAATGGCACGCAGCGCTTCCTGACGCATTTCCAGTTCAACGCCCTCCATTGCGAACATCTTCTTGTATTGCTTTAGCAGCGCGTTCTTGGGTTGGGTCAGGATTTCGATGAGTGCTTCTTCATTCAACTCATCAAGCGTGGCAACGACCGGCAAGCGTCCGACGAATTCCGGGATCAACCCGTACTTGATCAGATCTTCCGGCTCGACCTCGCGCAACACCACGCCAATATCCTTCGGGTTGTCCTTGCTACGCACTTCCGCACCAAAACCGATGCCACTCTTTTCCGAACGCTGCCGGATTACCTTATCGAGCCCGTCAAATGCACCGCCGCAGACAAACAGGATGTTGGTGGTATCGACCTGCACGAACTCCTGATTCGGATGCTTGCGCCCGCCCTGCGGGGGCACCGAGGCGATTGTGCCTTCGATCAGCTTGAGCAGCGCTTGCTGAACGCCTTCCCCGGACACATCACGGGTAATCGAGGGGTTGTCAGACTTGCGCGAGACTTTGTCGATTTCATCAATATATACAATGCCTCTTTGGGCTTTTTCAATGTCGTAATCGCATTTCTGCAGCAGCTTCTGAATGATGTTCTCGACGTCCTCTCCAACGTAACCGGCCTCGGTCAGTGTCGTCGCATCAGCCATCACGAAGGGGACGTTCAGAAGACGGGCTAACGTCTGGGCAAGAAGCGTCTTGCCGGACCCGGTCGGCCCGATGAGCAAAATGTTGGATTTGGACAGCTCAATATCGTCTTTCTTCTGCCCGATTTTGAGCCGCTTGTAGTGGTTGTACACCGCGACCGACAGGATCCGCTTGGCGGTTCCCTGACCAATCACATACTGATCGAGAATTTCGCGAATCTCGTGAGGCACGGGCAGATCGGACTTTGCCCCTTTCCCCGAAATGTCGACCTGGCTTTCTTCGCGAATGATGTCGTTACACAGCTCAATACATTCGTCGCAGATGAACACCGACGGACCCGCAATCAGCTTACGGACCTCGTGCTGGCTCTTACCGCAGAAAGAGCAATACAGGAGTTTCTCACCACCCGGCTTGTCAGACATGGATGCCATCAGTTATCAATTCCACTTTCAGTAGATGTTTCGGACACCAAAAACGCTAGTGGTTCCAAAGCGAAATCTGGTCCTTGTCGCCGCGCACCGGCTTTTGCGCCCAAAGCCACGGCCATCAGGTCGATTGACTTTCGGCAGCACGATTTACGAGCACCTGATCGATTAATCCGTACTTTACAGACTCTTCGGCGCTTAGGAAATTATCACGATCTGTATCCCTCTGAATTGTCTCAACATCCTTCCCGGTATGGTGAGACAACAGCTGGTTCAACCGTTCCCGCAAATAGAGGATCTCCTTGGCGTGAATCTCGATATCCGAAGCCTGACCCTGAAATCCGCCCATCGGCTGATGAATCATCACACGGGAATTTGGCAGGGCAAAGCGCTTCTTCCGGGCTCCTGCGCAGAGCAGGAAGGCACCCATACTGGCCGCCTGGCCAACGCACAGCGTGCTCACATCGGGCTTGATGAACTGCATGGTGTCATAAATTGCCAGCCCCGCAGATACCGACCCACCTGGCGAGTTGATATAGAACGAAATATCCTTCTCCGGGTTCTCGGACTCCAGAAACAGCATCTGCGCGACGATCAGATTGGCGCTGACCTCGTTGACAGGCCCTACCAGAAATACGACGCGCTCCTTGAGCAAACGCGAATAGATGTCATAGGCACGCTCGCCCCTGCCGCTGTGCTCAATAACCATGGGGACGAGCCCGAGAGCGCGGGGGTCGTCAAGTCCGTCCTGCATCCACTTCATTGCGCATTCCCCATCAAATCATCAAAAGCCATCGGTTTGTCTTCGATCTTCGCCTGCTCAACTACCCACTTGACCAGGTTCGCCTCGAGCACCACTGACTCGATTTCGCGCAACCGCTCCGGCGACTGGTAATACCAGCGCCGCACCTCGTCCGGCTGCTCATAAGCCCTGGCTTGTTCCTCGACGAGCTCCTTGACCTGTTCGGGCTTGGCGCTCAATGCGTGCTTGCTCACCACCTCGGAAACGATCAGTCCCAGTTGCACGCGCCGGGTCGCCTCCTCGCTGAACGCGTCCCGCGGAAACGGCACACCCTCGGTGTTCATGCCACGTGTCTGCATATTCTGCTTCATTTGCTCCACCAGGCGATCAATTTCCTCTTCAACCAGCGACTGAGGCACCTCCAGCGTCGCCGTATCCAGGAGCGTCTTCATCACCCTGTCCTTGAGCTGCGCCTCGGAACGGCGCTTCACCTCACGCTCAAGATTGTCACGAACCTCACCCCGCATTTTCTCAAGATCACCGTCTGCAACACCCAGTGTCTTGGCAAAATCGGCATCGATCTCCGGCAGGCGTGCCGCAAGGACCTCATGCAGCGAAATCTCGAACTTCGCCTGTTTTCCCGCAACCTCCTTACCATGATAGTCGTCGGGGAATTTCATTTCGAATGTCCGGGATTCACCCACGCCAAGACCGATTACATTCGATTCGAAGTCAGGCAGCAATCTGCCTTCTCCCAGCTGAACGACGGTTCCTTCCGCCGACCCTCCTTCGAACGCCTCGCCGTCGATGCTGCCCTTGTAATCGATCTTTACCTGATCGCCGGATGCAGCCGCACGCTCAACCGGCTCGAAAACGGCCCGCTGTTTGCGCAACACCTCGATCGTCTTGTCGACTTCCGCATCACCTACTTCGACAGTCGGCTTCTCTACGACGGCAGCAGACAGGTCTCCCAGCTTGATTTCAGGATAAACCTCGAAGGTCGCGGTGTATTCGAACTTGCCGGCCGCGCCTTCCCCCGACTGAACCTCAATCTTTGGGAGGCCGGCCACACGAAGGTTCTGCTCACGCACGGCGTCGCCGAAACTCTTCTGTATGGTATCGCCCAGCACTTCCTGCCGGACCTGCCCCCCGTATTGTTGCTCAACGATTTTTACCGGAACCTTGCCGGGTCGAAAGCCGTGAATCTTGACAGTACGGGAGAGGCGCTTGAGGCGATTAGCCACCTCGGTGTCCACATCCTGCATCGGCACCGTGATAGAGAGACGGCGTTCAAGGGAACTGAGTGTTTCTAGATTTGTTTGCATCGATTCTCTAGCTTTCGGAACAAGGTACGCTGGCCATCAAGTGCATTAACCCTGTCTATGTTGTTGGATACGCGGTCGTTCAGACCCGGGGCCGTCAATACCGCTCGGCCAGATACTGATTTGCAAAATGCTGTGTCGATCAATCCCGTCGCGGCAAACCGGCCGCTGACAGGAAATTGGTGCGAAAGGAGAGACTCGAACTCTCACGCCTCGCGGCGCCAGAACCTAAATCTGGTGCGTCTACCAATTCCGCCACTTTCGCGACCGCAGCATTTTAATATAATCCCCCCTTGTACCGCCACTTGATCGGCGATTTCCTTGTTCGCCCGTCTTTTTTAACCCATTGTTTTTTTTAAGACTTACCCTACCACTCCTAAACGATGGGGATTGATCACTACGAGAATTTCCCGGTTGCGTCCGTTTTGCTGCCCAAGCGGCTGCGTCGGCCGATCGAGCTGATTTACCAATTTGCCCGAACTGCTGACGATTTTGCTGATGAGGGCGACGATCCGCCATCGCAAAGATTGTATAAACTTGGAGAATATCAACGGCAGCTTGACATCATCGAGCAGGATGGTGCCCCGCTAACCGCGCTTTTTGTGGAGCTGAAGCAGGTTATCAGGCAGTACGGCCTGCCAATCGGGCTGTTTCGAGACCTGTTGTCGGCTTTTTCCCAGGACGTGGTCAAGAATCGCTACGCCAGCTTTGCCGAGGTCCTTGACTATTGCCGCCGTTCAGCGAATCCGGTCGGTCGATTGCTGTTACACCTCTACGGCTCAGTGAGCGAAACGAACCTCTATCATTCAGACAGGATCTGCACCAGCCTTCAGCTGATCAACTTCCTCCAGGACATCGGAGCTGATTACCGGCGAAATCGTATCTACCTGTCACTTGATGAATTGCAGGACTTCGGTATAAGCGAAACCCAGATCGCAGCGGAAGACCCGGCGGGAAATTGGGCATCGCTCATGACTTTCCAGATAGAACGGGCTCAGTCCATGCTCAAGTCGGGCGCTCCGTTAGGTCTTGCTTTGCCGGGCCGCATCGGCCTGGAATTGCGAATGATCGTCTGCGGTGGAACCCGTATTCTTGAGAAACTGCATGCGATCCAGGGCGATGTATTCAACCAGCGGCCGGTGCTGCGCGCATCCGACTGGATCATCATGCTTTACCGCTCCATCTTCAGCTACCGATGACACCCGAGCAGTACTGCCAACATAAAGCGGCGAAAAGCGGCTCCAGTTTCTACTACAGTTTTCTCTTTCTGCCGCCCGAAAAGCGACGCGCCATTACGGCTCTGTACGCCTTTTGTCGCGAAGTCGATGATGTAGTCGATGAATGCACCGATGTCGATCTCGCACGGACCAGACTTCACTGGTGGCGGACGGAGATCGGCGAACTGTTCCACGGCACGCCACAACATCCGGTCACGCGCGCCCTGAGTCCGGCGATAGGAACGTTCGAACTGCCCGAGTCACGGTTTTATGACGTCATTGACGGTATGGAAATGGATCTGGCTCAGAATCGATACGCCTGTTTCGATGACCTGCAAGTATATTGTCATCGCGTTGCCGGCGTCGTCGGCCTCATGGCTGCCGAAATATTCGGGCGAACCGCGGCAAGTACGCTCGAGTATGCAGAAAACCTGGGGACGGCGTTCCAACTGACCAACATCATCCGCGACGTTGGCGAGGATGCCCGCCGCAATCGCATCTACATACCGATGGACGAACTGGCACGATTCCAGATTGATGCCGATGAGATTTTGCGTGGGCGCACATCGGCCCACTTCGGTGAACTGGTACGCTTTCAAATCGAACGGGCACGGGATTACTATGCCCGTGCTTTTGCGGCACTGCCCGACCGGGATCGCCAATCGCAGCGCCCCGGACTCGTGATGGCGGGAATCTATCAGGCGTTGCTAAACGACATTGCAACGAAACAGGTAGACGTGCTGACCACGCGCGCCAGCATGACCCCGATCCGTAAACTATGGATCGCGTGGCGCACCTGGCTCAAAGCATGACCACTACCGCCGCTGAAACCACGCATGTTGCGATCGTCGGTGGCGGCTGGGCCGGCATGTCTGCCGCGGTTGAACTGGCGTCACGAAAGATTCCGGTCACCGTTTACGAGGCGGCAAATACACTGGGCGGACGCGCGCGCCGCGTGATGACGAACGGGCTTGCGCTCGACAACGGACTGCATATTCTTGTCGGCGCCTACAAAGAAACCTTGCGCATGATCCGCATGGTCAGCGGCACAGGCGAATCCGCAAACCTGCTGCGTTTGCCACTACGCTTTCGTGTCGAACCCGACTTCAGGATGCGCGCGCCGCGACTGCCACGCCCCCTGCATCTTTTCGCCGCAATCGTTTTCGCTCGCGGTCTGGCTGTTTCGGAAAAAGTGGCGGCGATGCGTTTTATGCAATCAATGAAATCGGACGGTTTTCGCTGCGAAAGAGGATTAACAACGACCGATTTGTTGCTACGCCAGCGCCAGCCACACGAGCTCATCGAATGTTTGTGGGGTCCCCTTTGCATCGCCGCGCTCAACACCGTCCCGGACCAGGCTGATGCGCAGGTCTTTCTGAACGTGATTAGTGATTGCCTCGCCGGCCCGCGCGCAGCCAGCGATCTCTTGTTGCCAAAGGTGGACTTCAGCGCGCTGTTTCCCGAACCGGCCGCCGAATACGTGCGACGGCGAGGCGGGCTGGTACACCCCGGACAGGCCGCCACATCACTGCGGGTGCTTGACGATGGTTTCGAGGTGACCGCCTCTCACACCCGGCGATACTCTCACCTCATCATCGCTGTCGGCCCTCACCGGCTCGAGAAGCTTGCGGGAAACATACCGCAACTGGCGCCGCAACTCGAAATGCTCCGCCAATTCGACTACCAGCCAATCTATTCGGTGTTTCTGCAATATCCGGCTCAGGTCACGCTGCCCGAAGCCATGATCGGAATGCGCAACAGCCTGGTACAGTGGGTATTCGACCGTGGCCGCCTGTGCAATCAACCGGGCATGCTTGGAGTGGTGATCAGCGCGTCAGGCAGCCACCAGGCCCTCGCCCGGGATGACCTGGCGCAACAGATTCATGAACAACTGGCGCAACGGTTCTCGTTACCGGAACCGCTGTGGTCTCAGGTCATCGCCGAAAAGCGCGCTACGTTCACCGCGAAACCACAACTCCAGCGGCCTGCAAATCTGACCGGGGTTCCGGGTCTGTTTCTCGCCGGCGACTACACTTCCAGCCCGTACCCTGCAACGCTTGAGTCGGCCGTGCGAAGCGGCCTGGCCTGTGCTCGAAGCATCCTGAATATTGATGATTGATCCTGCGCAATATGAGGCCGTCGCGAATCTGCTTGCCGGACGCGTGATTCTTGTAACCGGCGCCACACGCGGCCTCGGGCGAGCGGTTGCGCTCGCATGTGCGAAGCACGGTGCCACCGTCGTTCTTAACGGCCGCAATACCGCGCTGCTTGACGCAATCTATGACGAGATTACACGCGCCGGGCTGGCTGAGCCCGCCACACTGCCACTCGATCTGGAAACTGCAGGATGGCGTGAATACGCGCAAGCGGCCGGTCTCTTCGAAAAGCAACTGGATCGGCTGGACGGGATCGCACACTGTGCCTCCCACTTCGAGAAACTGTCCCCTCTGGATACGCAAACGATAGACGAATGGGAGCGCATGCTGCGCGTGAACCTGATTGCACCATTCGCGATAAATCAGGCGTGCGCCCGGCTGCTACGTCAGTCTCCGGACGCATCGGTGGTAGTGACGTCCGAGACACATGCGTCATCGCCAGCGGCTTTCTGGGGCGGATATGCCGTATCCAAGACAGGACTGGAAACACTGGCCAGGATTCAGGCTGACGAATGGTCGGGCCAAGATCATCTGCGAATCAACACCGTGGTACCGGGACCGATTAATTCGCCCTTGCGCAGCAAGACGCACCCGGGTGAACTCTCTGAAGACCTGCCTCCGCCCGAGAGTCTGGTGCCGTTCTACCTCTATCTGCTGGGGCCGGACAGCCGCGGCGTAAGCGGGCAAACGTTCCGCCCTCAGCCCTGAATTTCCGCCCTGATCCAGTCCGGCATCGGCCGTGAACGGCCAGCTCCCAGGTCAATCCACACCAACTTGGCCTCGGCCTCTGCAAAGCGTTCCGCCGGGTCATTGGCGTTGTAGAGCTCATGCCACATCACAAAACTGCTGTGCCCGGCATTACCAATGTAGGAGCTGATCTCGAATTCGACCGGATAAATCGCCGGTTTGAGATACTTGCAGGTAATGGTTCCCAGAATCGGCCCTTCGGAACCAACTCTATATTCGATGGAGAGGCTTTCGAACCACGCGATTCGCACTTCTTCAAAATAGCGCAGGTAAGAAACATTATTCATGTGGCCAAGTGCATCCATTTCTCCCCAGCGCATGGCCATTCGGTCCGTGCGGACCCGTTTTCGTTCTTCTTTCATGTGTCGTTCCGATTGTTCAGCGATTGATCAGAAAGCCGAGGACAAACAAATGTCCGGCCCAATCGCTATATCATTGCAACTTTCCGGGTGCGCATTCTAACAGTCACGCCCGACCGACAAGGAGAAGACATTGGCAGACCGTGAGTCGATGGAATACGACGTAGTGATCGTTGGTGCCGGACCGGCGGGTCTGGCATGCGCGATTCGCCTGAAGCAACTGAGTGGCGAGAACAACACTGATCTGTCCGTGTGTGTCGTTGAAAAAGGCTCGGAGGTTGGCGCGCACATTCTTTCCGGCGCGGTAATCGAACCCCGCGCGCTCAACGAGTTGCTGCCTAACTGGCAGGAGCTCGACGCGCCGCTGCATACGCCGGTAAAGGAAGATCGACTCCTGTTCCTGACAGAAAAGCGCGCACTGAGGCTACCAACGCCGCCGGCGATGCACAACACCGGCAACTATATTGTCAGCCTTGGAAATGTAGTGCGCTGGCTTGGGCAACAGGCCGAATCGCTCGGCGTCGAGATCTACCCGGGATTTGCTGCCACTGAGGTGCTGTACGGAGAAGACGGATCCGTGAAAGGCGTAGCCACAGGCGATATGGGAGTCGGCAAGGACGGCGAGCAGACGGAACACTATCAGCGCGGAATTGAACTGCACGCCAGGCAGACGGTTTTCGCAGAAGGGTGTCGCGGTTCACTGACAAAGACATTATTCGACCGGTTTGATTTGCGAAAGGATGC
>DATKYN010000177.1:0-15890 GCA_035528435.1 Burkholderiales bacterium | reverse complement strand
AGCATCAAGGCTCCGGCCGCGCCCCGCTACCGCGACTGGCGCGTCGCGACTGCGATGACCCGTGATGGCGCGAAAGCGTACGGCTTCGGTGGCTACGGCGCCGAAAACTATGACGAACTGATCGACCACCCGGTCGAGATGGGTGAGTTCAATGTGGCGACTTTTCACGCTGCCGGGGTTCCCCACGATGTCGTTATCAGCGGCCGCCACAACACTGATATAAAACGACTGGCAAGGGATCTGAAGCAAATCTGCGAAAAGCAGATTGCGTTCTGGGGCGACGCGCCGATGAAACGCTATGTGTTTCTGACGCTTGCCGTTGGCGAAGGCTACGGCGGGCTCGAACACCGTGCGTCAACGTCGCTGATTTGCAGCCGGGACGACTTGCCACAGCCCGGCACCGCAGCAACGGATGAAAGATATCGTGGTTTTCTCGGACTGTGTTCCCACGAATACTTCCACACCTGGAATGTGAAACGCATCAAACCCGAAGCGTTCACGCCTTACGATCTCGATCAAGAGAACCACACACGCCTGCTGTGGGTGTTTGAAGGCATCACTTCTTACTACGACGACCTGATGCTGGTGCGATCCGGACTCATTAACCGCGATGCTTACCTCGACCTGCTCGCCAGGACAATCACCCAGGTGCACCGCGGCACTGGCCGACTGAAGCAGTCCGTCGCCGATTCGAGCTTCGACGCATGGACCAAGTTCTATCGGCAGGACGAGAATGCACCCAATGCCATTGTCAGTTATTACACCAAGGGCAGTCTGATTGCGCTATGCCTTGACCTGCTGATACGTCAGAAGACCAGCGACCGCCGGTCTCTCGATTACGTCATGCGGGTACTGTGGAAACGATACGGCCGCACTGGAATTGGCGTTCCGGAAGACGCCGTGGAACAAGTCGCGGAGCAAATCAGCGGCGTCAGACTCGGGCGGTTCTTTGAATCCACCGTGCACGGCACCGACGACCTGCCTCTGCGCCGCTTATTAAAGCATGTGGGCATCGAGCTTGACCGGCGGCATTCAGAATCAATGACCGATCGCGGCGGCAAGGCCCCCTCGAAACGGGCAATCAACGCAATCCGCCGCGCCGACCTCGGGATTCGCACGCAAGTCAGTGCAGGTGATGTCAGAATCACGCATGTGCTCGAGGACGGCAGCGCCCAGCGCGCTGGACTATCAGCAGGGGACGTTATCGTCGCGGTCGATGATTTGCGCGTAAGTGGGTCGAACCTTGAAAATTTGCTGTTGCATCGACGCCCGGGCCAACACCTCAAGCTACATGCATTCCGCCGTGATGAGTTGATGCAATTCGATGTCGAGTTGACTGCCCCGACCCGCGATGCATACGTCCTTGACGTAATACAAGGCAAAGCGCTGGAGAAATCCCGACGCGCCTGGCTGGGCACAATCTGACCAGGACGCCTGCGCGGATACGCAGACAGCAGAAAAGTACAGCGAAAGCACCGGCATCCAACCCCTGGAACATGCGCACGCAAGTGTCGCGGGAAATCGTGCAAGGCATGTTATCGCCTCACGCGGCGCCTTCAGTGCTTGCTGTGATCCAGACCATCAAGACTGACCCCGCGCATTCAGCCGCTGCGATTAACGACCGAGACCAATTGGCGCAGGGGTTATCAGCACAATATCGGAGAACAGCGCATCAAACTCGTCGCCGAGACGTTTTCCAAGCAACGGGTCAGCATGAGCCGCAAAGACGTCCCTGATCTGGTGCCAGTCCTCTTCAGTCAGCTCTTTTTGCGCGATCGGCAGCACCTTGTTTTCTTCCATGTCCATGTGCCGCCAGTAAAACTCGCTGAAGCGTTCAAGTGCGGTCGCAAACCCTGTCAAGCCATCGCGACGGCCTGCTTCCCAGGTGCTCAATGCGACTGTCAGCATCATCAGCATCGACTCCCCCTGGTCGTGCTCCGCCCCGAGCTCCCGGATCATTTCATCTGCCGCATCGCTACGCTGCATCAGCAGCGCAAATAGCGATGCGTCCTCGCTCGGATGGTGCCGGCGCTCAGGGAACTCGCGCAAGTAGTACAGCATCGCGTGCAGTAACCTGAAATTCGGATCCGCACCTGTTTCCCCGGCCTTTCGTACCACGTGTGTCATTGCATCGATCACCGCTGCAAGTGAGCGATGTTCGGCCTTGATCAGGGATATCGCTTCGTGTTGCATAGCGCCCTCCTCGTGCTTCAATACGGCTGACCCAAGTAATGACCAGCCCCGACCGACACTGAACCCGTCAACACCTCGGGTTACCGCCCCCTCCTGATCCCGCAAAAGCGCTTCCGGAACGAAAGAAAAGTCATTTGGCCACAGAGCTCGCCGCCTCGACCAGCCCAAAGTCGTAGTGTACCGACCACCAGGTTCGCTCAACATCGCGGCCGTCAGGCGCGACACCCGGCTCGTGGGAAACAAAATCGACTACCAGGGACTCCTTTACAGCGAACACCGCATCCGATTCGAGGTGCGGATCTCCCTTGACGAACAGATGGGTGGCGACGGGTTCGTAGCCGGGCGCGGACAAAATCATGTGCGTATGCGCCGGACGATACGGGTGGCGTCCCATCTTCAGCAGCATCTCCCCCACCGGCCCGTCTGTTGGAACCGGGTAACTAACCGGCTTGATCGTCCAGAATGCGTAGCGTCCATTCGCATCACTCTTGATTCGCCCGCGCGCGCGCATCTTTCCGCCTGGGCGCTGCACGTCGTACTGGCCTTCACCGTCTGTCGACCATATGTCAAGGGTTGCGCCGGGTATCGGCTTGCCATTTGGCGACATGACCTTGCCGGAAAAATATACCGGCTCGCCCGGTACATCTTCTGCAATGTTGGCACCGTTAGGCAGTTCGGGCGCACCCGCAACGTGGAACGGTCCAAGAACAGTCGTCTCGGTTGCGCCCGTCGGCTTGCGGTGATTGATCGCATCGACCAGCATCGACAAGCCAAGCGTGTCCGACAAAAGAATGAATTCCTGGCGGTTTTCATCACATTTCTGGCCAGTCGCAGTCAAAAACCGGATAGCGGACTGCCATTCTGCTTCAGTCAGCCCGGTCTCCCGAACAAAATCATGCAGGTGCGTAATCAGCTTGGTCATGACCTGTCTGAATCTCGCATCCGGCGCATCATCCAGCCTTGCAAGCACGGCCTCGGTCAGATCCTTTTCCGTCCGGTTTAGCATGCCGTCCATTCGCAAACTGATTTTCGCCCGGTTACGCCCGCTCGATCAATGCGGCGATACCTTGCCCGACGCCAATGCACATGGTGGTCAGCGCATATCGCCCTTTTCGCTCCAGAAGCTCATATGCCGCCGTGGTCACCAGTCGCGCTCCACTCATGCCGAGCGGGTGTCCCAGCGCAATCGCACCACCATTGGGATTGACGCGCGCATCGTCATCATCAACCCCGAGTTCGCGCAACACTGCCAGGCCTTGTGCTGCAAACGCCTCATTGAGTTCAATGACGTCGATGCTGTTCAGTTTTACACCGGTTCGCGAAAGCAGCTTTCGTGTCGCCGGCACCGGGCCGACACCCATGATCCGAGGCGCACATCCGGCGGTCGCCACACCTACCACGCGAGCCATGGGCGTGAGTCCGTGCTTCTTCGCCGCTGCCTCACTCGCGATGATCAAGGCACAAGCGCCGTCATTTACGCCAGAGGCATTGCCGGGCGTTACCGTGCCTTCGGGCGTGACGACACCTTTTAACCTGGCAAGCGCCTCCATCGACGTCGCACGCGGATGCTCATCGTGTTCGACCAGCAAGGGTTCACCTTTCCGTTGCGGTACGCTGACCGGCTCGATTTCCCTGGCCAACCGGCCATCGCCTTGCGCTTTCGCTGCTTTTTCCTGGGAACGCAGCGCAAACGCATCCTGGTCAGCACGCGAGACCTTGTATTCCGCGGCAACGTTCTCCGCCGTTTCCGGCATGGAATCCGTACCATACAGGCGCTGCATCTGTGGATTAATGAAACGCCAGCCGATGGTCGTGTCATAAACCGCATTGCTGCGTGAAAATGCGCTTGTCGCCTTCGGCATCACAAACGGCGCGCGCGACATGCACTCCACGCCGCCCGCGATCATCAGTTCTGCTTCTCCGCATTTGACCGCACGCGCGGCAATGCCCACGGCATCCATTCCGGAACCGCACAACCTGTTTACCGTGGCACCGGGAACGGCCTCCGGCAAACCGGCGAGCAACAACGCCATTCGGGCAACGTTACGATTGTCTTCGCCGGCCTGATTAGCGCAACCGAAAATGACATCATCGAGCGCATCCCAGTCGACTCCCGTATGGCGTTCCTTGAGGGCCTTGACTGGAATAGCTGCCAGATCATCGGCCCGCACCGATGACAACGCGCCACCGTATCGGCCGATCGGCGTACGAACTGCTGCACAAATGAAAGCCTCTGCCATGATTATCCTTGACGCTCCTGTTTGTTTAGGGCCGTGCGCCTGGCTGGAGCAGCGCACTGAACATCCTTATTGTGACAGGCAAATACCTGTGTCGTATTTATGCGACGCACTCATTTGTCAGTGCTGCGCCGCCAGATCAACCGCGCAATACCCGCACGCCCACTTTGCTCACTACATTGCCGTCCATCTCGCGCACAACCAGTTCCATTGCCCCAAGATAGACGCGATCGCCGACGACACAGCGATTATGGAAGCGACGGTCCAGAAACTCCGCCAGTGTCAGGCCTTTGGCAAGTGGCGGCACACTTGCCCCATACATGCCGGCGACCTCCTCCATCCGTGCATCGCCATTTAGTGCAAAGTTACCGAAGTAAGCTGCCTGCTCATGCTCTTCGGCTTCGTCCACAGGCACCAGCATCTGATCAACCAAATGAGCATGCTCCTGCGGCGTAATCACATAGAGATAATCGCTCGCTTCAACCTCGAAGTGTGCCAGCGCCTGGATAGCCTTCTCCTGTCGGAACGCTGCCACGATGCGAACATCTTCGGGCAACATCAATTCGCCGATACGGTGACCGACAGCCGGGCTGTCGCCAGCGATGCGATATCCGATGATCATCAGGTCCGAATGCCCCGGCACCTCCAGACTCTCGGAATAGTACGGCGCATGCTCGCGCGGCAGTCTGAGCCGCATTTTTTCCGCCAGCGGCGCGACGGTCCATCCCTGGATCAGCAACGAGGCAAGCACCACAAAAAACGCGATATTGAAATACAACTGCCCTTCGGCAACGCCACCGAGCACGGGAAAAGTTGCGAGAACAATCGGCACCGCGCCGCGCAAACCCACCCAGCTGATGAATACCTGTTCCCGCCACGGAAAGCGGAACGGCAGGAGGCTGACCCACACCGCCATCGGACGCGCAACGAAAATTAACACCGCCGCAACCAGCAGCCCCACGTGCCAGGTGGAAAACAGGGCACTGGGCGTAACCAGCAATCCGAGCATCAGGAACAGCGTAATCTGCGACAACCACGCGAGCCCATCGTGCACCCGGCGAATGTTGTTTGCCGCGTGCATGCGGGTGTTTCCAAGCACCAGCCCGGCAATATAGATCGCCAGAAACCCGCTCGCTCCCGCAACGGTGGTCAGGCCGTAAACGGTCAGCCCGCCAGCGGCAGCAAGCAGCGGGTACAAGCCCACCGTCAGATTGACACGAGATACCAGCCAGGCGAGTGCCTTGCCGCCACCGAAACCGATCAGCGCGCCGAGTCCAAACTGATAGGCGAAATCTCCGATCACCGAAACTTCGATGGTCGTTGCCCCGGTCTGGACCACGGTGACAAATATCATGGTGAGGAAAACCGCCATCGGGTCGTTACAACCCGATTCGATTTCCAGCGTCGTGCCGACACGCTGCTTGAGGTGCATGCCGCGGGAATGCAACAGCGAGAATACCGCTGCCGCATCGGTCGACCCGACAATCGCACCTATAAGCAATCCCTGGCGCCAGTCGAAGTCGAGCAACCAGCTCGCTGCCGCACCGACGATGCCGGTCGTCAGCACGACACCCAGGGTTGCAAGCGACAACGCCGGGCGCAACCCGATCCGCGAACTCTCCGCGCGGGTACGCATTCCTCCATCGAACAGGATCACGGCGAGCGCGATGGTCCCGATCAGGTACGCAGCTTCGAAGCTGCGGAAACTGATCCCGCCCGCACCCTCGGTGCCGGCCATCATGCCAATGCCAAGAAACACCAGCAACAAGGGCGCGCCGGCACGCTGCGCGACAACACTCGCGAGGATGCTGAGCATTACCAGAACAGCGCCGATCAGTACGGCATGATTTGCGAAATCCAAGTCTGAAACCTGTTTGAACTAGAACTTTATCGGATCCACCACGACCATCAGCCCTGGCTGCCGACCTGCCCCGGCCGCCATCGCAGCAGGCGCCGCTCGGCAATGGTGACGATCCAGTCGAGCAGCAATGCGCATACGGTCAGCACCAGCACGCCGGCAAAAACGGTATTGATATCGAACACACCCTCCGCTTGCAGGATCAGATAACCGACACCCCTTGCCGAGCCAAGGTACTCACCAATCACCGCGCCCACGAAGGCCATGCCAACGGCAGCGTGCAGACTCGAGAATACCCAGGCGGTCGCGCTCGGGACGTAGACGTAACGCAACAACTGTCGCTTCGAAGCGCCCAGCATTCGTGCATTGGCCACCAGGACCGGATTCACTTCGCGCACCCCGTGGTAGACGCTGAAAAAAACAATGAAGAATACAAGTGTCACTCCGAGCAACACTTTGGACCAGATGCCGAGACCGAACCAGACGGCGAATATTGGCGCCAGAATGACGCGCGGCATCGAATTGAACGCCTTGATATACGGGTCGAGTAAAGCCGACGCCGTTTTGGATAGCGCCAGCCACAACCCAACAACCAGACCGGCGACGGTGCCGAGCACAAAGGCCAGGATCGTTTCGATCAGCGTCACGCCCAGATGCTTGTAGATCGTTCCGCCGCTGAACCATTCCCAGACACGCTGCAGCACGACCAGGGGTTCGCCGAAGAAAAAAGGCGGAAGGATCTCGGTACGCGTCAGTACATCCCATATTACAAACAACGCAACCAGTAACAGGACCTGGTAAAGCACTATGCGGCGGTCAGCCATCAAATGCCTTCTTTCGCGTACGCCTTCTGCACTTCCACCTTGAGCGCTTCCCAGATGGTCTTGTGCAAATCAAGAAACTGCGGCGTTAGCCTGACCTCGGAGACATCACGCGGACGCGCCAGATGAATCGGAAACTCCGCGATCGGACGACTGCCCGGTCCGGCCGACAGCACGACTACGCGGTCTGATAGTGAAATGGCTTCTTCCAGGTCATGCGTGACAAAAACCACTGACTTGCGATCCTCAGACCAGAGCTCAAGCAACTCGTTTTCCATCAGACTTCGGGTTTGCACGTCCAGCGCGGAAAAAGGCTCATCCATCAGCAAAATCTTCGGCGCCATGACCAGCGTTTGCGCCAGGGCCACGCGTTTTCGCATACCACCAGACAACTCATGCGGATACTTGTCACCATGCCCGGCAAGGTGGACACGCGCGAGCCAGTCGTCAGCCAGTTGCCTCGCCTGATGTTTATCCTCGCCACGCAACTCAAGTCCTACCATGACATTCTCGCGGGCGGTTCGCCACGGCAAAAGCGCATCAGTCTGGAACAGGTAGCCGGCGCGTTCGTTGATACCCGTTAGCGGCTGCCCGAAAACCCTGACAGTGCCCGCCGTCGGTGCGAGCAGGCCGGCGGCAACGTTCAGCAAGGTCGATTTGCCACAGCCCGTTGGTCCGACCAGTGAAACAAACTCTCCCTCTGCGACAGCAAGGCTGGCGTCCGCCACTGCCGAATAGGCCGTGCCGTCTCGCCCGGGAAACGTACAGGTAATCCCTTTCAGGTGCAGCGCAGTCTGGGTCATGACGGATTTATAGTTCGCTTCATTACGCCTGCCTGATTCCCTGCCTGAGTATTATGGCCATACACTGCAAGCCCTGGATATACACACTAGTCCCCGGCAGCGTGGTCAAACCACCACATTTTACCGTCACGCGGCCTAATCACCCCAGGAATCGACGCCACGTATCCACGCGGCGAATTGCCGGCACACACGTATGCCGACAGGACCAGGTCAGGGCGCCATTTGCTCGGCAATGGGCCCAGCAGGTGGCCCGAAGGCCGGACCCAAACTACCCGCCCCGCCGTCATCTATACTGTTGCCGGACGTCAATTCACGGCGGACCCGACAGCACTTGCCTCCGGACACGTCCGCCGACCGCCCCCAACTGCAGGAATGGATACCATGACCGAAACGAATCGACTCCGGACACCACGCCCATGAGGCTCGGCAACGCTGATTCCTATCTGGATATCGAAGTGCACGAACCGGTCGCGGCTGATATGCCAGGTGCCGGCGACCTGCGTCTGCGGGTAACAGTTTATGGCGCCGGCTTCACTGGCGATCAACAGGATGTCTGGGTGCGCGGCACAGCGGCAGAGCGTTTTATCGACGACCTCTATGCAATGGCCCGCGGTGAACGCGACGACGCAACGCTCGGCAACCCCAGAAGCAACAAGGAACTGGCACTCAAAGTGAGCCGACCGATGCGCAGTCATGTCGTTCTGGAAGGCAAATTGCGTCGCACGGGACCGGGCTCTCCGGCAACCATTTCTTCTTCCGTAGTGTTCTCGATCTACCTCGAAGTCAAGAAACTCGACGACCTTGCGGAGATGTTCGCCGACGCCTGGATCGCACCGGAGGACGAGACGGCAAGAAAACACTGAATCGATCACCGCACAGCAGAACACAACAAACACCCGAGGAGAACCCATGGCTGAAAAGCTGGGAACGTACGACTACATAGTGATTGGCGCCGGTTCGGCTGGCTGTGTGCTGGCAAACCGGCTGAGCGCGGACCCCAGTGTTCGCGTCCTGTTGATTGAAGCCGGTGCCGGGGACAACTACTTCTGGATTCCGATTCCGGTCGGCTACCTCTACACCATTAACAATCCACGCACTGACTGGATGTATAACATCGAACCCGATAAAGGGTTGAACGGACGCAGCATCGGCTATGCGCGCGGCAAGGTCATGGGGGGCTGTACCTCGATCAATGCGATGATCTACATGCGCGGCCAGCGCAGCGATTATCAGAACTGGGTCGACAGCGGCAATCCCGGTTGGGGCTGGGATGATGTGCTGCCCTACTTCAAAGGCATGGAGGACTACGCCCACGGCGCTGACGAGTTTCACGGGGCCGGCGGCGAATTGCCGGTGCAGGAAAGGCGGGTGAATTGGGAAATTCTCGATGCCTGGCGCGAAGCGGCACAGGAATGCGGCATTCCGAAGATCGACGAGTTCAATCGTGGAGACAACTTCGGAAACGCTTACTTTCAGATGAATCAGCGCAAGGGCGTGCGCTGGAACGCAGTACGCTGTTTCCTGAAGCCGGTCAGGCACCGCCAGAACCTCACCATCGTCAGCCGCGCACACGTGCAACGATTGCAGATCGACACACGCGATGGCGCCAGGCGGGCAACCGGCGTCGAAGTACGCATCAACGGCGGACAAACCGGCGTTTTCAAGGCCTCCCGAGAAATTCTGCTCTCTGCGGGATCAATCGGATCGCCGCAGATTCTGCAACTCTCGGGCGTAGGGCCCGGCGCGCTGCTTCAGGCGCACAACATCGAGGTCAACCATGATCTGGCCGGGATCGGTGAGAATTTGCACGACCACCTGCAAATCCGCATGCAATACAAGGTCAGCAACACCGTCACGCTAAACGATCGGGCTGGCTCACTACTGGGCAAGATGGCCATGGGGCTGGAATACCTCGTTTCCCGAAACGGCCCTCTCACCATGCCACCGTCCCAACTCGGCGCCTTTGCCAAGAGCGATCCGTCGCAGCCATCCGCGAACATCGAATGGCACGTACAACCGTTGTCGCTGGACAAATTCGGCGATCCGCTGCATCCGTTTTCTGCCATCACACCATCCGTTTGCAATTTGCGCCCGACCAGTCGAGGGACCGTTCAGATCAAGAGCCCGGATCCGTACCAGCACCCGGAGATCAGACTGAACTACCTCTCAACAGACGAAGACAAACGGGTGGCGGTTGATTCAATGCACTTCACCCGGCGTATCATGGCCGCCAAAGCGCTCGAACGGTTTCGCCCCGAGGAATTTCTGCCCGGCCCCGGAGTCGAAACCGAAGAACAGCTGATGCGCGCCGCCGGCGACCTGGGTTCGACAATTTTTCATCCTGTCGGCACGTGCAAGATGGGTGACGACAGCATGGCCGTCGTCGATGAACGGCTGCGCGTGCATGGCATCGCCAACCTGCGTGTCGTTGATGCATCGGTCATGCCCCGCATTACATCGGGCAACACCAATGCTCCGACAATGATGATTGCCGAACGTGCAGCAGAGTATATCCGGGAGGATAACCCGGTTGGCTGAGCAACCCACTGCAGATAGAGGCAATCGAATGAACGAAGACATAGTGCCTGCCACGTCCAGACCGCGCGATTCACTTGTCATGACAGCGCATGTCGTTTATGGATTACACGCACTCAGCGTGCTGATAGGGGCCAGCAGCATCGCCACCATCGTCGGTGCCTTTATTTTCGGGATCCCGTCGATCGTGGCGATTATCATCAATTACGCCATGCAATCCGACGCCCGGGGTACGTTTCTGGAGTCCCACTTTCGCTGGCAGATTCGCACTTTCTGGTTCGCCACACTGTGGGCTCTGCTCGCACTAATGATTTTCTTCACCTTCATCGGCATCCCGTTTGCATGGGCCCTCATTATCGGTGTTGGCCTGTGGGTCATCTATCGCATTGCTCGCGGATGGCTCGCTCTCGCCAATCGCGAGCCGCTGGTCATCGACCCGCTATAACCGGGGCGGCTTGCCTGGAGCTGAGCCCGGCGCTGATCAACCGGGCAGTTCTTCCTCCAGCCGGCCCAGAAATGTTCTGACCCGTTTGGCATTCTGGCCAAGGTCACTGCGGCCAACCCGGGACTTCGATCGCACATCCACACGGGTGCCATCGCCGGTTTCTACGATGCGCACCACCATGTCGTCCTTGAATCCGTACAGCAATGTGGTGTCGGTCGCCTCAATATGGAGATCGCCTTCGTTAGAGGCGACGATTTCCATTCCCATGCTGTCAATAACCCTCGTCGCGGCCGCGAATACCTCCTCCGGCCCCGCGCCGGAATTCCACGGTTGCAGGTCGGGATACGCTTGCTTTTGCTGTGCGGCCACTTCGGCTCCGTCATAGGTAACGGGATGATCCCCGGGGCCACGCAAGGCGACCACCGCCACGAATTGCGGCGGATCATTTACATCAGTCGTAATGTCATGGATGTAAGGATAGGCATCAAGCGTCTGCTTCCAACTGAAAGGGATGTAGACCATGATGCCGCCGATGAGGATACCCAGCACACTCATGACAACGACCGACCGCGATTTTCGCGAAATCGCCAACCCGATCAACGACAGTCCGACTGCTGCGATCGCCGCATAGAAAGACCACTTGAATATCTGTATCCCGGTGCGGAAATGCCACCAATCCATCCGGTAACCCAAGCCTGAAAAGACTGCGGCGAGCACGCACGCCGCGCCCAGAACGAGTCCCAAAATCACGATACGGCGCGCCAGGGGTTTCTCGGCAGAAGCAGTCAGAGTGTTCATGTTGACCTCCATTAAGCGAATACTGCGATACAGGGGCGCAGGAAAACATCGAAACGACAGTTCGAGCAGCGCCGGCCCACAGACACCTGTTTCTGGCCAGCGGCATATGGCGCAGCGATACGGTAACTGCGCACCATTCTAATCCCGGAGCGGCGATGCCGCGCCAATCCCATAGCAGCTTCCGGCATACAGAGCCCGTCGGTTTCAAGCCTCAGCTAGCCCAACCGTCGTAACATGCATCATGCCTGTATTGATTCACAAGGCGGGCGCAACGTGAATCCCGCCTTCTTCACCCTTGCCGCGGCGGCATTCATTTCCGGCGCCAATCTTCGGTTATTCGACGCCCTTCTGCCGACCATCGCCGAAGACTTTGCCGTAGCGCCGACTGTGGCCTCCATCGTCGTCACCGCGTTCACACTGGCTTACGGGTTATTCCAGATCGTGCACGGCCCGCTCGGTGATCGCATTGGTCGCCTGCGCACGGTTGCCATCGCCATGTCAATCGCCTGCTTCGGCTCTCTCGGTTCAGCTCTCGCACCGACGCTGCCGGAACTGACGCTGCTGCGCTTCATTACCGGTATTGGCGCAGCAGGTATCATCCCGGTGTCAATCGCGTGGATCGGCGATCACACCGCATATGAAGACCGTCAGGCGACGCTTGGGCGCTTTATCGGATTCATCCTGACCGGCCAGATTCTCGGTCCCGCGCTCGGCGGCGCACTCGCGGAGTGGTTAAGCTGGCGCGAGGTGTTTTATGTATTGACCGTCGCATTCATGGCGGTGAGCGTCGCGCTGTTCAGGCTCGATTATCAGGAACGCAAACGCGCAGCAGGCACCGGCACCGTTTCGGGGTCGATGCAAACCCAGCAGAACATCCTGCGAACCTATCAGGAAATTCTCCGCGTTCCCTGGGTGCGTACCATTTTGCTCACCGTGTTTATTGAAGGAACGCTGTTTTACGGTACCTTTGCCTATACCGGCGCCTGGCTCAAGGAGAAGTTTGACCTGTCATATCTCATGATCGGCGCCATGCTGGCGGGCTTCGGCCTTGGCGGCCTCATCTACAGCATTCTGGTTCGCTGGTTGCTCAGGCGGCTTGGTGAGCCTGCTTTCGCTCTGGGCGGAGCGATTATCCTTTTGGTGTTCTACCTGTGTTTGCCCTTCTCACCCATTTGGCCACTGGTCGGGCCGCTCTGCGTAATCGGTGGTTTCGGCTTCTACATGCTGCATAACACACTGCAGACCAAAGCCACCGAGATGTACCCGCAGGCGCGCGGCACGGCCATCTCCGCGTTTGCTCTGAGTCTGTTCTGCGGACAAGCGATTGGCGTCGCACTGTTCGGTCGCGCTATCGCATTGGTCGGATACACCTCGACGTTTGTTGCTACCGGACTGGCGTTGCTGTTACTTGCCGTCTGGTTTGCGAGACAACTCAGGCGTTAGACGTTGCGGAGGCATGCACTGTTGGTCTCGCGCGATCAACTCACCCCTTCGACAATACGCATATCGCGCTTGGCCGCATTCCCCATGGCTTTCAGGGCTTCCTGATAACCCGGGCTGTCATGCGCAGCCATGGCCTGCTCGACGCTGTCAAATTCAATCATTACCGTACGCTGGTTCAACCCGGCCTCGTAGGTTTTCGCCGGCATGCCACGCACGAGAAAGCGCCCGCCGCCGGCCTGGAGCGCCGGTGCCGCCAGTTTCGCGTAAGCCGCCATTGCATCCGGGTCGCTGATCGAGTGATAAAACGCAATCCAGTAGGCCTTGGCCATGTCGTCTCCTGTTTGTCGGGTTTGAACGTTTGATCATATGCCATATCCGGCAGCGGTAAAACCGCAACGGGATTCAACCCGCCACACTGGGTCAAACGCGTCGACGACAGCGCTGGCTGAAAAGCGCCGCGACCTCGCCGATCACGCGCCGTTCGTTATGGGCAGAATCCCGAGGTTAAACCGGTCCGGATGAGCGCCTCGTTCGCAACGGCGAATTCCGCTACCTGTTTTCCCAAACAGGTTTTGAAGGTGCGACCGGCTGCGCAAGGCACGCCGAATCGCTCGCATCAGAAATGAAAAACGCTGCGACGGGTCTGCCCCTGACCGTCAGGCAATCGCAACGGCGCAATGAATACATCGACCCGGTGAATACATCGACCCGGTGAATACATCGACCCGATGAAAAATCGCACATGGCCGGGCAAAATTCAACTGCGCCCGGCCATGCCCGGATCAGTAGCCGGCCGCTGCCAGCCAGCCGCCGACCTTACCCTCCCATACCTCGCGCACGACCAGCGTCGGTGCGATGCAGCTCGCCGGCAGTTTCAGCTTGGCCTTGACTTTGACATCGCCGTTCTTGGCCAGTACCACCCACTCGGTTTGCGCCGCCACCATGCCGCTACATAAAACCGCGCCGACGACGTGACCGACGCCATCCGGTGTGCCGTTGAACTCGCCGACGGAGGGATCATCAAGCACGAGACCTTTGAGGGAGATTTTCAGGGTACCGTCCGCATCGACAGAGCCCTTTCCGGATTTCAACTTCCAGATCTTGCCGCACGACGGCACGTCGCCAATCGCGGTGCCGGTCGGGCACGCACGGAATTCGGCCTCGACTACATCTTTCGCATAAGCAGTCGACAACCAAGCCGTACACATCAAAGCACCCAGGAACAAACGGATAAACGGTTTCATTTTTTCGCGTCCTTATTATTAGAAAATGAGTCATTGGCTCCAGCCGTCTATCGTGTCAATTGACTGTTGCCGTGTGATACGTTACATACGCGCTGACGCCGTTACTTCACCCGAACGGGTGAGGAAGGAATGTCAGGCCACACAAAGGATCGCAACGTCCCGGGGCTTCAGGGAAAGGGTTTCTGGCATGAGGCTGCTGATTGAGCATATTGACCGGACCGTTCAGGCGCTTTACCAAGCGGCACTGGATGAGGCATCCTGGCCCAATTCGATCAACGAACTGGCACTGCTCACGGGCGCATCGTACGCAACGCTCTACGACACCGACTTTTCCAACAGCGCCATTTATCGACAGCATCTGCTGAACGTCAGTGCCGCAGACTCGGAACTCTATCTAAATCGCTACGCGGCAATTGATCCGCGCCTGCAATTCAAGATGCTGCGCACCCCGAAATGGTTTTCCGACCATGATACGTTCGACGCGGCGTTTCGCGCCAGGCATCCTTTCTACGTTGAGTACCAGCACCCGCGCGGCGCCGGTGAATCCCTGTTCTCGTTTTTTCCGGTAGAGGGTTCGCGTATCGCCATACTCAGTCTGACCAGAAGCAACCGGGAGCAAAAGGCCGGCAAAGTGGTGCGAGACGCTCTCGACCGGTTATTTCCGCACGTTGACCGGGCCATCAGAATTGCCCGCCACCTTGCGTCGCTTGCCGAAGACACAAACTTCCCAAAAAGGATTCTCAACCAACTCGAAGAACCGCTGTGTTGTGTCGACGACCGCGAGCAGATCCAACATGTGAATAACGCATTCGCAGAAAAGCTGCGCGAAGGGAACGTCGTCAGCGAATCGCGCGGCAAGCTGCGTTTCCTCGCACCCCATACCCACACCGAGGCGATGCGGGCAATTCGGGAATGCAACCAGATTGCACAGGCAACCGACAGTAGCAGCAGCGAAACACGGCGCAGTTTTATCGTCAGCAGTAAGACTGGCGCCAGGGCATTCGTGACAATTGCATCCTTGGCCGGTGCACCGGGGCAGTCGTGGCCGGACAAACCTTGTGCACTGGTGCGCATTGACGAATTCAACTCCCATCCGGAACCGGAACGCCTGAGGCAGGCACTTGGCATGAGTGCTGCCGAAGCGAGGCTGGTATCGGCGCTGTGCCACGGTGGGTCCCTCGCTACAGCGGCAAAGGAAATGCAGATCTCGCTTAACACCGCGAAGACACAACTGGCCTCTGCCTTCGCCAAGACCGGCACCAGGCGCCAAAGTGAACTGATTGCGCTGGTGTCGACACTGCCCCGCTAGGCGCCTGCCAGCACCATGCGCTGTCAATCAGGTTTCGTCAAACGGGGAGGCTTCCGGTTCATCCGTAATTGATGTCCCGGCCGCCATCATCTCGCTGCGGGTCGCCGGCGTCTCCAGACTGATACGCCCGAGTTTGCCGCTGCGGTAGTCGGTCAACAGAATGATCGAGGCCTTTTCCAGATTCAGCCCGCCACCCTTGACCTG
>DATKYN010000176.1:0-3060 GCA_035528435.1 Burkholderiales bacterium | reverse complement strand
GCGAGATTGGCTTCAAGTTTCTGAAGCAAAAACTTCTGGAATATTCGGCGGTTCCGATTCCGAGCAACCCTGAAGCGCTGGTAGTTGCGCGCGGACAGGGCATTGACGTTTCTCCATGCGAAGGTTGGATTGAAAAGATTCTGGACGAGCATGGCGGCGGCTCAATCGAAGGTTTGTTGAACCGCACATATATTGCGCTCAAAGGCAAACTGCATCCGATTATGCAGGCCGACATTGCCAGCAAGAACGCGGCCAGCCTTCGCAGCAAGCACGACAAGATGCCGGATATTCCCGAGGACATGCCGGAAGACACCGAGGAGCGGCCAACACTGGCTACAGCACCGGGCGGCGATGAAACCCACAGCCACGAATTGCAGCAGGGCGAAGCGCAAACGGAAGGCGCGGAAGACGACGGCCACATTCATGCGGTGAACTATGACGATGATGGCGCGGCTGTTCTTGAGCCAGCCGAGGGCCACAGCCACGAATTGCCGCCTGCCGCTGATGTGACGGCTGACGTTGAGGCCGCTGAAGAAGAAGCCGAAGAATATGAGGCGGCGGGTGTTGAACCTACCGTGACGAAGGGCTTCACCGACTGGCCGCAGCCTGGGATGAATCTGCCGGTGTCGCTGCTCACGTCAGAGTATCGCGCGTTCCCATTGGCCGAGGCCAAGGCGCTGCGGGATGACTGGCCGGAAATCTGGGGTCTGATTAATCTCGACGAAGGAAGCGACATCGCGTCTCGATATTTGATCAATCAAGATATTTGCGGCGATCCTTATGCGGTTATCCGCACCCGCGAGGCATGGGCGGCAAAGCACATTGACGGATACAGCATCGAAGACGTGGTGTCTCAGATCAAGCATCTGGTGCGCGGATCGCGCGGCATCGAGTACATGCGCCTGATGCTATCCCACGCCAAAGAACAAACCATGAACGAGCGAGACAAGGCCAAGGGCCTGTCGCCCGAGCAAATCGAAGCGATCACTGATCGCATCGTGTCAAAGGCCGTTGTGCCTGCGATTGAGAGAGCGTTCCGCCAACAAAGCGGACGTTTATCGTAACACCTATCCCAAGGCTAAAAGGGTCTTGAAATGACTAAAGAGACGGAAATCAAAGCTGAAACGGTGGTCAAGACTGCCGATGACATCATTGCCAGCGATGCCTTCAACGACAGGCTGGCCGACGCAATCGGGAAGGCCATTGCATCCGCGATGAAGCCCGCCGAAGCAAAAACAAGTGACAAGCTGTTTGCCGCGCCTGCGAATTTTCACCGCAAGTCTGAGATTCGCAACGTTCTCGGCGCGACAATCAAGGCGATCTATGCCGCCCACAACGATCTCGACCGGGCGGAAGCAATCGCGACTGAGCGGTGGGGTGCTGACAACGAGGTGGCCAAGGTCATCAGCGGCACTCGCATCAACAAGGCGTTGACATCGACCACAACCGGCGGCGCTGTCGAGATGGTGCAGGAAAGCGTACACGATCAGGTGATCGACGCGCTTCGCCCGGCATCAATCGTGCGTGCATCCGGCGCAAGTCTGATTGGCAACCCAACCGGCACCCTGCAAATCCCGCGCGTAGCAACCGGCACCGCTGGTCAGTGGGTCGGCGAGCTTGCCGTGGTCAACGCCGAGCAGCCTGTCTTCGACACCGTAACGCTGACTCGCAAGAAACTGATGATCAAGACTGCTGTTACCAAGGAATTGATCATGTTTGCGACGCCAAATACCGAGGAAGTGATCGCACGGGATGTCACCAGGGCGATGGTTACTGCCACGGATACTGCCTACATTCGCGGCTCGGGCACAAATACACCGACCGGCGTTCGCTGGCAGGTGGCAACGTCCAACGTCTTCACATCGACAGGTACTGCGGCAGCGGATGTTGAAACCGATATTGCTTCGTTGCTGCAAGGCGTGCTTGGGAACGACATTCCGATCACACCGGAAACCGGCGTGTTCTGGGGCAATACCCGCGTGCTGATTTTCCTGATGAAGCTCCGCGATTCAAATGGCAACCTTATCTACCCAGAGCTTCGGGAGACGATTCCGCGCATCGGGGCTTATCGGTGGATGACAACGAACAACATTGGCACGTCAATCACCAGTGGTGGTTCGCCGTCAACCGGCGATACCGAGGTTTACTTCGGTCACGCTCCGTCGATCCTGATCGCCGATGCCCAGGATATGACAATGGAAGTGCTGGAAAACGCTTCCTATACCAACACCGGCGGCACGCTGGTCAGTTCGGTTGATCTGGACACCGTGCTCATCAAAACCATGCTGATCACCGACATGGCGTTGCAGTATCAGACTGCTTTTGCCATTCTCGATGATGTGCAGTGGGGCGTTTGATAATCAACCGGGCGGGCTGTAGTGGCCCGCCCATTCCCAACGAGGGTTAAATGAAAATCTTGGTACGCTTTAACGGCAAAGATGTTCTGATGCGGGCCAGCACTGCGCGGGCGCTTGTCCGGCGCGGGCAAGCGACACGGGTCGAGGAAGTCGAGCAGATGGTGAAGCCTGTTGCCGACACAACCGAATTAAAGGGCCAGGCCAAGCTGAAATGGCTGCGCGATGAAATCCGCAACGGTGGCGGTGATCCGAGTGGCACCACGATTGCTTCGCTTGAATCGCAACTCCGTATTCTCAAAAGCATGGGAGAATAAATGGCACTCGCCAATCTCTCGGAAATCAAGAACGGGCTGGGCATTACCAGCACCGACTTTGATGTGCAGATTGTTGCGCTTATCAATCCGGTGTCTGCGCTGATCGAGCGCGAGGCCGGACGCAAGTTCGATTGCGCGACGTTCACCGAGCGTCACATGGGTGGCGAGCCGACGATTGCCCTGCGGGAGTATCCTGTTCTCAGCATTACCAGTGTCACGGATAAAGCAACCGGCGATGCGCTCGCGACGACAGACTACGCGGTTGAAAAGCCTACCGGGCTGCTGCGGCGGCTTGCACTTGGCTCACGCTGGGCAGCGTCTCATTCGGTAGATGTGTTTTACGTCGGCAAGAATACGCCGGTTGGCCGCTGGGAAATCATCTATGAGGC
>DATKYN010000175.1:0-7455 GCA_035528435.1 Burkholderiales bacterium | reverse complement strand
TATCTATTCGACTGGCGGGGCAAACTCGGCGCATATGGCCGGATTTCTCCTCGCCAGGAAGTTTCGCTTGCCGTGGATTGCCGAAGTTCATGATCCGATGGTGTTTGACTCGGGAGGGCACAGACGCATGTCCGCGCGATTCGCTGCGTGGCTGGAGGGAAAGATTTGCCGGTATGCAGACGTACCGTTCTGGTTCGTGGATAACGCCCTGGCACGGGCAAGAGAACGCCATCCTGAAATGGATGATCGCGGTCGTGTATTGATACCGGGTGCCGACCAACCCGCGTTCGGGAAAGTGCCTTATCATCAGGGTGAAGAAATGGTGATCGGCCATTTTGGCTCGCTGTCGGCTACGCGAAATCTGGGCTGTTTTCTTCAGGCGATGGCAAAGGTGATCGAACGTCACCCGGATTCGCGCAAGGTAGTGCGGCTTGAGATCTATGGTGGTGGCGTCGACGCGGTGTCGGATGCGGCGATTGCGCAATTCCCCGCACCGGAAATGATTCGGCGGTATGGCCGACTCGAAAATGACCCGGTGACCGGTGAGAGTGGCCGGGAGCGGGTTCTCAAAAGAATGAACACCGTGGATTGTCTGTTACTGCTGCATGGAACGGAAGTGTTTTGTGAGGAGTACATTCCGTCAAAGTTCTACGAATACTTGTGGACGCAGCGACCTATCCTTGGACTAATCTGGCGTAATCCGCAGCTGGAGAGAATGCTTCAGGAAAACGGTCATCTGGCGGTGACTGCCGATGATGTGGAAGGGGTCTGCAGTGCGCTGGTCGAATTATTTGAACGATGGACCAAGGGTGATCTCGCCGACTCGGGAAGGATGTCGCCCTACACTGCCGAGGCGGCCGCAAAGCAGTTGGTTGGATGGGCGCGTGAGGCGGAACAAAGCCACGCGCGTACGGAGTGCTGAGTGCAGCCGCTGATTCTCAAGACCAAGTACGCCTTCCATCTGCTTTTGGCGTTCCTGAAACCCGATGTTGTCCTGGATATTGGCAGTATGGACGGCGCTGATTCGAAGCGATTCAGCAGGCTCGTCCCCCGGGCAAAGATTGTCGCTTTCGAAGGCAATCCGTATAACTACCGGGCGATGATGGCCGACGAAGAGTTGGGGAAACAGTCAATTCGCATTGAGCATTGCCTTGTCTCCGACTCCCCGGGTGAAACACGCTTTTTTATTCAGGTGCCTGAGGAACAGGAAAAGGGGTTCAATCGGGGCAGGAGTTCCACGCTTGAGCGGTCTCTGGAAGGCGCGCGAACCGAAGAAGTCATTCTTGACGCCATTCGCGTGGACGAATTTCTCGGTAGTGAATTTCCGGTGGCGCCAACAGTTTCAGCCTGGGTGGATGTAGAGGGGAATACCTATGGCGTGATGCAAAGCATGGCGGGTTCTGCAGACCGCATCAAGCTGCTACACGTCGAAGTCGAGACGAAAGAAATCTGGCCTGGCCAAAAGCTCGAGTCCGATGTGCTTTCCCTGGCAGCCGACTTGGGTTTTATTTTGATTGCTCGTGGTGACGGCGCTGAGCAACGGGATCTGATTCTTGCCAACAAGAACTGGTATGCGATGAATAAGGATTCAGTGGGGCGTATTCTTGCGACATCACGATTGATCGGGCCCACAGCGTCCCGGGTTGTTGAAACACGTTGCTGGCAGCGCTTCGCCGCTCCGGCACTGGGGTGGTTTTTCATGGGTCACGATCGTTAATTCGAAATGAACAAGGTTGCCCTTTTTTGTAAATCCTATCGGGATGACGTGCTGCGTGCCAAGCGGCTTGCCCGTAGTGTTGAACGTTTTAACACGGAAGGTTTGCCGTTGTATGTCTCGGTGCCGTCGTCCGATCTCGCGCTGTTTCAGGAGCATTGTGCCGGCCTGCCATTGACGCTCATATCTGACGAGCAAATTGTTGCCTCGAACCCGGGTCTCGATTCGAAGGCGTTCGCCCAGCTGCCGGGCGGACTCGCGCAACAAATTGTGAAATCGGAGTTCTGGCGGCTGGGGAATGCCCGAAACTATGTTTGTCTCGATAGCGACTGTTACTTTCTGCGGCCATTCGGGGAGAGCGATTTTCTGGCCCCCGACGATGCGCCCTATACCGTGATGCACGAGGCGAAGGAGTTGCTCCATTTTGCGCTCATCGCGGGACTATCGAAGATTGGCAGAAACAGATCGGCCGAGGGCGAGGAGATCATGGGGTTGTTTGGCCGATCTGGCCGATTCTGGGACTTCGGCCCGGTCCCGGTGGTCTGGAGCGCAAAGGTGTGGCGCGACCTTGATGAGAAATTTCTCAAACCACGTGGCCTGACGTTTCTCGATGCGATTCGTCAGCATCCGGGCGAGCTAAGGTGGTATGGAGAGGCGCTACTGGCGTACCGCAGCATTCCCTTGTGGCCGGTAGAACCACTTTTCCGCTGCTACCATTACGAAGAGCAGTTTTACTTCTGGAAGAAATCCGGAGAGACAGAAGAGAAAATTGCAGAGAATTACCTGGGCATCTGCATGCAGTCGAACTGGGACAAGCAGCTCGATTTGGTTAAGCGGTTTCGATTTAGCAAGTTGCGGCGCAGAATCAAGCGCGCGATCAAGGGCATATGATGTGGTGGCGCAACGAATCCCTTCGATAGCGAGTTGGCAGACACGGCCTGAATTTTGTGGAACTCGTCTGACCAGCAGTTTGTGCGACTTTTTTCCAACTTCTGGAGTGCTGGCATGAGTACCGGTAATACTGCGGAACAGTGGGGGCGCTTATGGAGCGGGGCTCCGAAGCGGCTCAAGGAGCTGAGATTCAGCGTCGAGAAAGCGGAAAGAAGCTTTACCTGGTCTTCGGTGGCGGAAGCGCTTGGCAAGGTGGAATATGGCTCCTTGAGCACAGCCGAATTGGGTGCCGGGTCAGGGACAATCAGCGCGGTGTTCGCCCGGCACGGTGCGCGCGTTACTGTGCTGGACTATTCGCAGGAGGCCCTGGATACAAGCTCGGCGCTCTTTGGTGAGCTCGGTCTTGCGCAGGAATCAATTTTGGCCGATGCGCTCAGCTTGCCTGAATCGTTGGTTGGGCAGTTCGATGTGGCGATGTCTTTCGGGCTCGCCGAGCATTTTGAAGGAAACGATCGAGGCAGGATCATCAAAGCGCACTTCGATTTGCTGCGCCCGGGTGGCCTTGCGGTCATTTCGGTTCCCAATCGGCACTGTTGGCCTTATCGCTTGTGGAAGGCACGCCGGGAGCTCCTCGGCAAGTGGCAGTTCGGGTTGGAGAAGCCTTTCAGTCGCGGTGAAATCGCGCAAATCTGCCAGGAAGTTGGCGTGACAGATTTCGAGATTGCCGGATCGCCGTTTATGGCATCGTTGGAATTCCTGATTCCGGTCGCTCGCTGGAAACGATCTCTTGAGAAGCGCATGCTCAAGGACAAGCGCTTTGATCCGCAGCGTATCAGCCCGGAGCGAAAAGGCACGCTGGGCGCGTATCTGGGATACGCGCTGGTGTTGATTGCCCGGAAACCGGTTTAGGTTTCGTTACGCGTTTCGACTTTGCCAGAAGACATGATTCGCGACGATGTCTGAAAAATTCTCCGGCATGCTCATTTCGATTGTGATCATTACCAGGAACGAAGAAGCAGCGATTGGGCGCTGCCTTGATTCGGTTTCATGGGCCGATCAAGTAATTGTGCTCGACTCGGGGAGCACCGATCAAACGGTCGAGATTGCACGCGGCAAGGGGGCCAAAGTGTCCGTCACAAAGGACTGGCCCGGATTTGGCCAGCAGAAGAACCGGGCGCTGGAACTGGCGACGGGAGACTGGATTCTTTCGATCGATGCTGACGAGCGAGTAACGCCGGAACTGGCGGCGGAGATTCGTTCGATGGTGACATCACCGAACCCGAAGGCGGGTTACGAAATGCCGCGACTTTCGAGTTACTGTGGCCGGTACATGCGCCATTCCGGCTGGTGGCCGGACTATGTGACGCGATTGGTCCGGCGTGGTCAGGGACGATTCAGTTCGAGTCTGGTTCATGAACACCTGGAAGTTGACGGCCCGGTCGGCAGACTCAGCCACACCCTGATGCATGATTCGTTTCACTCACTTGAGCAGGTGCTGGAAAAGGTCAATCGTTATTCTTCGTTGAGCGCGCAGCAGATGGCTGCGGCGGGACGGCATGGCGGCATCCTCACGGCCATCTCACACGGGCTCGGAGCATTTATCAAGACCTACGTATTGAAAGCTGGCTTCCTCGATGGCCGCGAGGGGTTCATGTTGGCAGTGTCGAACGCAGAAGGCGCTTACTACAAGTACGTCAAACTGTTCCTCCTGAACAGGCAGCGCTGATGGAGGTTGCTGTGGTTGTAACAACCTACAACCGCCCGGACGCCTTGGCGGCGGTGATGGACGGCTATTGCGAGCAAACCGATCAGAATTTCGAGCTGATCGTGGCTGACGACGGCTCGACCGACGAAACGCGTGAGTTGGTCGAATCTTATCGGACGCGGGCTCCAATGCCGGTGAGCCATGTCTGGCAGAAAGATGCGGGGTTTCGCGCAGGGGCGGTGCGCAACCGCGCGGTAGCATCGAGTAATGCGCAGTACGTCATTTTCACCGACGGTGACTGTGTGCCGGCACTGGGATTCGTTGCGGCACACAAGCGATTGTCCTGCAGAGGTTTTTTTCTGGCGGCGAACCGGGTGTTGTTGAGCGAAGCGTGCACGCGCAGAGTGCTTGCCGCAAAAGAGCCGATTCATCGATGGGGCTGGAGCGACTCTCTGCTGGGATGGGCACGACGTGACGTGAATCGCCTGTTGCCGTTACTCGAATTGCCCGATGGCGGCTGGCGAACCCGCGATCCGCGGCGCTGGAGAGGCGTGAAAACCTGCAACCTGTCAGCGTGGCGCGACGACCTGGTTCGCGTGAACGGATTCGACGAGTCCTACGAGGGTTGGGGTCTGGAGGACTCGGACCTGGTGATTCGCCTTTTACACGCCGGTGTAAAACACAAGAGCGCCCGTTTCGCCGCTCCAGTATTTCACTTGTGGCATGCCGAGAATGATCGGACCCAACTCGCGCGCAATCAGCAGCGCCTTGATGAATTGCTGCGCTCCGGGCAGACGCGTGCAAGCCTCGGGCTGGATCAGTACCTGCCGGTAGCGGCCGGCGACACCGTGTGATGTCATCGCCGCGACAGCCACGACAAATTCTGGTGATCTGCACCCGCCGCATCGGTGATGTGTTGCTGGCGACGCCCGCTGTGAGGGCATTGCGTGAAGGCGATCCGGGAGCCGCCATCGATATGCTGGTGTTCGAGGGCACGCAAGGCGTGGTCGCAGCGAACCCTGATTTACGCGATGTGATTACGATTCCCGAGCGCCCTTCAATCGGCGCCCAGTTGCGTTTGCTTTGGCGCATCTGGCGGCGATACGACGTGGCGGTATCGCTGTTGGCGGGTGATCGGCCGACGCTGTACGCGTGGGCCTCGGGAAAGCAGCGCGTCGGCACGTTAACGCTGGAGAGCAAGAGTCGCTGGAAGCGCCGGCTGCTGCATCGCTGGGTCGTTTTCGACGATCTCGACACGCATACAGTGGCCATGAATCTCAGAGTGGTGGAGCAACTGGGCGCACATCGACATTCGGGCCCAGTGGTGAAATGGAGCGAGGACGACGCCGGTGTTGCTGTCAAAGCCTGTGAACCGTTGCGCTCGGGAAGGCCGTTTGCCGTATTGCACGTCTCCCCGAAATACGCATACAAGACCTGGTCGGCACCGGGCTGGGGCGAACTTGCGCGATGGCTGAGAGGGCGCGGCCTGGAACCGGTAATCACCGGAGGAGGATCGGTGGAAGAACTGCGTTATATCGACTCGCTGTTGCCGCAATTCCCAGACAGCACGGTCAATATTGCCGGCAAGATCGGCCTTGGTGCATTGGGGTATCTGTTGTCGAGAGCGGATTTGTACGTTGGAACCGACACGGCCGTGACCCATATGGCTGCGGCGCTGGGGGTGCCGACAGTGGCGTTGTTCGGCCCGTCCAGCCCGGTCAAGTGGGGGCCATGGCCGGCTTCATTCGAGGGCAAGGCGAGTCCCTGGAAAATGCGCGGGTCGGCCCATGCTGGCAACGTGTTCCTGGTCCAGGGGGAAAAGAACTGTGTGCCCTGCCTGCTGGAAGGTTGCGATCGGCACACTGGCAGCCTGAGTGAGTGCCTGCAACAGTTGCCCGCGGCGCGGGTAATTGCCGCGGCAGAAGAGTTGCTGGAGACCAAACGATGAGGGTGGGGGAGCGGCATTGCGTTTGAAATGGGCAATCGCGGCGTGTGCCGGGATTATGGTGATGGTGGCGATCGTCGTTGCTCGCTCTGGTTTGTTTGAAGCACGCCTGGCGCCAGCAGTCGCTGTAACCACGTTAAGCGGTGATCAGTTCCGGCTCGATTCGTTGCGCGGCAGCGTGGTGCTGGTGAATTTCTGGGCGACCACCTGTGCCGTATGCATCAGGGAAATGCCGAAGATCGTTGGGCTGCACGAGAAGTACCGGTCAAGAGGCTACAAGACCATCGCAGTCGCCATGCCATATGACCCGCCAAACCGGGTCATCGATTACGCAGCGCGCGAATCACTGCCGTTTGATGTTGTGCTGGATGTCGATGGCTCGGTGCTGCGCGCGTTCGGCGATGTGCCGGGGACGCCGACGAGTTTTCTCATCGACAAGCGTGGTCATGTCGTGCGCAAGTATCTGGGTGAGCCGGATTTTGCCGAGCTGGAAGAGCGCATAGAGAAAGCGCTGAGCGCTGGATGATGCGCTGGAAATTCCAGGCAATGCTTCACCACGAAGGCACAAAGGACACCAAGAAACACAAAAGACTTCTGGTGTTGCTACTTCGCTTCACTAGGGAACGCATGTGACCAGGTCCAAGTGGAGGTGACTGGGCTAAAGGCTACCTTCGAGGCAGGCAAGTTGGGATCAGCGACAAGGTGCCACGAGTCCTGTTTTTGATTTTCTTGTGGCACTTTGACCCTTCGTGGTGAGACTTCTTACAGTTTTGCAGCGTTCGGCCGGCAAGCAATTCACCGCGTTTGCGTTCAGGTGACACCAGCACTGCCGGCTTGTTCGTCGGCGTGATAGGACGAGCGCACCAGTGGACCGCAGGCGGCGTGCTTGAACCCCATCGCTTCGGCTTCACGCTCAAACACCTTGAACTGATCGGGTTCGACGTAACGCAGCACCGGCAGGTGCCCTTTGGTTGGCTGTAAATACTGCCCGACGGTCAGCATATCGACATCGTGCCCGCGCAGATCCTGCATGACTTCCAGGATTTCATCGTCGGTTTCACCGAGCCCGACCATTAACCCGGACTTGGTGGAGATGTTCGGAAAACGATCCTTGAAATCCTTGAGCAATTTCAGCGAGTGACTGTAGTCAGCACCAGGGCGGGCCTGCTTGTAGAGGCGAGGCACCGTTTCCAGGTTGTG